>NZ_JBEZKP010000014.1:0-136160 GCF_040706335.1 Streptomyces sp. NPDC048389
CTTCAGTACCGGCCGGACACCCTCGACGGCTTCATAGCCGGAACCGGCCTGGCCCTCGACGATCCAGCGTCACCCTAACGAGCCGAAGTCAGTAAACGCCCTCTGACAGCGGCTGGAGAGCGGCTCCGGCAGCGTCGGCTCAAGCGTCTGGGGATTTGGGCCGGTTCTTGAGAGGTCGAGGATCGAATCTCTGGGCCGCAGTGCTGGACGCGCCCATCTACGGCGGGCCCCGCGCCCAGACCACCCTGGAACGCTGGCACCAGGTGCACGGCCTGCTCGAAAGGGTGTGGGCCTGCTCGAATGCGCCCGCCGCCTGCAACTCGCCCTGAACACCGTCAAACGCTATGCCCGAGCCGACCGGCCCGAGCGCATGCTCCGCGTCCCCAATACCGCGCGAGCCTCGTCGACCCCTACCGCGAGCACCTGCGCAGACGTCGGGCCGATGACCCCGCCGTCCCCGTCCAGCACCTCTTCGAGGAGATCAAGGCTCTCGGCTTCACCGGCTGCCTCAACCTCCTGCACAAGTACATCAATCAAGGCCGAGCGGACGCCGACCGCAGCCACATCTCCCCGCGCAGACTCGCCCGGATGTTGCTGACCAAGCCCGACAGCCTCAAGGCCGAGAATCACGAACTCCTGGACAAACTCGCCGGCGCCTGCACCGAGATGGCCCAACTAGCCTCAGGCATCCGCGACTTCGCCCCGCTTCTCTCACCTCACGCCGACAACGCCGACGCGCTGGGCCACCCGGATCCGTAACGCCGACCTGTCCCACCTGCATGCCTTCGCCCGAAGCCTGGAACGAGACCGCGAGGCCGTGGACGCAGCTCTCACGCTTCCGTACAGCAACGGCCCCACGGAGGGTGTCAACACCAAAACCAAGCGCATCGCGCGCCTGATGCATGGACGCGCAGGCTTCACCCTCCTTCGCCACCGCATCCTCCTCGGATAAACAACACGCTCCGTCACCACCGAATGCGAGACAGGGCCGTTCGCTACACAGCCCCCGCCGGACCCCACACCGGATGCCCCAGCCCCGCTCCCCTATGCTCGGCGTGTGGACCCCATTGGCCTCGCCGGCGTCGTGCTGCCCATCACAGCGGTGCTGTATGGGCTGTTCGGCCTGCGCCGCCGACGCCACCGGGCCGCGGCCGAGCGCTACGCCGCGCTCGATGTCGATCCCTACCACGCCGCCGCCAGCCGCCCATGGCCCGAGGACGACGCCCAGGCCGCCGCTGCCCGGCTGCTGCTCGACGGACTGATCACCGTCAACCATCGCGGCAACCTGAGCCTGACCGCGGCCGGCGCAGATCCCACGCGCACCGCAGGGCACCCGCTGCCGGATGCCCTGCTCACCGCGGTGCGCCGTCGCACCGCGCCCGCCCTTTGGGGCCGCATCGCGCTCTTCGACACCGCCTTCGGCGCCGCCCGGGAGGACTTCCACGCGGACTGCCGGACCCGACTGCCGTCCCCGTCGTGGGCCCCCTCGGACGGCCTGGTCGTCGCCGGAGTGTTGCTGCTCATGGGGGAGATGCTGTTCTCCTGGGCCGCGCTGGTGGACGCCCGCCCCCGGGGGCCGGCCCAGTGGGCGACGGCCGCCGCCACCGGCCTGGCGCTGCTCGCACAGATCGCCTGGCTCAGCCGGTACGGCCGGTCGCGCGACACGGCACGGCGCGACCCCCTTGCCGATCGGCTGGCCCGGACGGACCTGCACCCGGCGCTCGCCGAACTGGCCGCGCGGGACCCGGAGAGCGCGGCCCGGCTGCGGGCCGGCCGGAGGCGCACCCGCCACCAACGCAACCGGGGGCGCCGGGGCCGACCGTACCACCGCACCGCTCCCACCGGGCCGGAAGCCTGTGAACGACAGACCGCAGCAACCATTCCCGACCACGGACCCCAGCAACCGAACCCGCACCCGGCCCCCGTAACCCCCGGAACAGAGACCTGACAGCTGCCACGGTCCGGACCCGGCACAGCCGACTACACCGGGCCACCGGCCGGCACGACGAGTCCTGAGAGGGCGTTCATGCACGGAAGTCGTCCCGGCCGGCCTCGCCCGGCTGGGATCCCGACGATGCGGCTGAGATCGGGCGGCTCAGGCCAGGGAGCGTCACCTCGCGGCCACACACGGCTCCTGGGGCACCCTCGCGGCTGCGGACGTTCCCGCGGCCCGGGACGCGCTCAAGCACCACCACGAGCAGCCGCCCGGCAGCGCCGGCTGACCGCGAGTGACGCTGGCGGTGGGGGCGTGCTGTTCGACGGTCTCGGGTCGCGGGAGGGTGTGGATGGCCGTAGACCGGAACGTATGAGTGACACCGGTGAGCAGGTCTATCATCCCGGCGAGGTCGTGCCCGAGTCGGGGATCTACGAGTGCGACTGCGGGCAGAAGCACCAGTGCAGCACCGACGTGAAGGGGCACCGCTTCCCCCCGCTGCAGGACGGTTGCAGCGGCAGCGGCTGGACACTGAAAATCCCCGCCCACTGAGCCTGCGGGGCGAGCGCGGTGGTGCTGCGCCCGCCGATGGAGCCGATGCCGGCCCAGGCCCGCACCAGCCTGCCGCCGCCCAGCGCGCTCCCCGGCCACCTGCTCTTCCAGCCGAAATGGGACGGCTACGGGGTGCTGCTGTTCACTCCCTGCCCCAGGCCGGGCCCGGTGCTGATCCAGTCGCGGCGCGGGGCGCTGATCCAGGGCCGGTTCCCCGACCTGGTCCGGGCCGCCGCCGGTCTGCCCGACGGCCTGGTACTGGACGGCGAGTTGATCGTGTGGTCGGGGATCAGCTGTCGTTCGAGGCGCTGCAGCGACGTGCGGCCTCCAGCAGCATCCCGAGGGCGTGGTCGTCGACAACCTCCGACGGATCGAACCGGTAGGGGCTGAAGCGCCCGGCAAGCAGTGGGTGTATACCGCTGGGCGGCTCCTGAGGATGGTGCATGTTCCGCTGCAACCGGCCACCGCGAGAGCGTATTCCCGCCGGTGCGAGCACAGGCACCACCCACGCCGGACGATCTACCAAACGAAGATCAACGAGAGGGAAGCCCGCCGATTGATCACGACTCGATACGCGCCCTAGCGGGCCCCGTACACCGGCTGGGGGGTCTCGGCGCCGGCCAGCAGCTTGAGGGCCGCCTCGCCCGCCTCAACCGGGGTCCAGCGGGCGCCCTTGTCCGCGGTGGGACCCGGCCGCCAGCCCTCCATGACGGTGATCCTTCCGGCCTCCGTCTCGAAGACCCGACCCGTCACGCCGGCGCAGGCGCCGGAGCCCAGCCAGACGACGAGAGGGGACACGTTCTCCGGGGCCATGGCGTCGAACGCGCCGTCCTCGGGGGCGGCCATGGTGTCGGCGAAGGTCTGCTCGGTCATCCGGGTACGGGCGGCCGGGGCGATCGCGTTGACCTGGATGCCGTAGCGCGCCATCTCCGCCGAGGCGACGAGCGTCAGGCCGACGATCCCGGCCTTGGCCGCGGCGTAGTTGCCCTGGCCGACGCTGCCGAGCAGGCCGGCCCCGGAGCTGGTGTTGATCACACGGGCCTGGGGCGTACGGCCTGCCTTCGCCTCGGCTCGCCAGTGCGCGGCGGCGTGCCTGAGCGGCAGGAAGTGCCCTTTGAGGTGGACGCGCATGACGGCGTCCCAGTCGTCCTCTTCGAGATTGACGAGCATGCGGTCGCGCAGGAATCCGGCGTTGTTGACCAGGGTGTCGAGGCGGCCGAAGATGTCCACCGCGGTGGAGATGAGCGAGGCCGCGCCGTCGGCGGTGGTGATGTCCCCGCCATGGGAGACCGCCTCCCCGCCGAGCCTGCGGATCTCGTCGGCGACCTCCTCGGCGGGGCCGGAGGTGCGTCCCGTGCCGTCGAGGCCGACGCCGAGGTCGTTGACGACGACCTTCGCTCCCTCGGCCGCGAAAGCGAGGGCGTGCGCGCGGCCCAGCCCGCGACCGGCCCCGGTGACGACGACGACGCGTCCGGTGCAGATTTTCGTGGTCATGGCTGTTTCCTTTCGGTGAGCGGATGCCGGCCGGCGGCCGCCCGGGACGGCTGCCGAGGGCTCGACGACGGTTGCGGGCGCGGGCGCGCGCCGCTCCCCTGCCGGGCGGTCAGTCGTTGACGTTTGCGGCGTCGAGGAAGGCGGGGCGCTCCCCTCCGCCGTGGACGTGCAGGGCGGCACCGCTGATGTACGCGGCGCGGGCGGAGGCGAGGAAGACGCAGGCGTCGCCGATGTCGGCAGGGTCGGCGAGCCGGCCGAGCGGCACGGTCCGGCCGACGGCGGCGATGCCGTCCTCGTCTCCGTAGTGCAGGTGGGACAGTTCGGTACGGACCATGCCGAGGACGAGCGTGTTGACCCGTACCCGGGGCGCCCATTCCACGGCCATGGTGCGGGCGAGGTTCTCCAGGCCCGCCTTGGCGGCTCCGTACGCCGCGGTCCCCGGGGACGGGCGGGTTCCGCTGACGCTGCCGACCATCACGATCGATCCGCCTCGGCTCTGATGGCGCATCACCTCGTACGCGGCGAGTGAGGCGGTCAGCGGCGCGACGAGGTTCAGCTCGACGACCCGGGCGTGGCGTTCGGCCCCGCACTCGTCGAGCATCCGGAAGGGCGTCCCGCCGGCGTTGTTGACCAGGGTGTCGAGCCGCCCGTGGTCGCTCCGCACCCGTTGGAACAGTCCACCGACCGCTGCCGGGTCGCGGAGGTCGGCCGGAAGGAAGCGGGCCGTGCGCCCGGCCGCCTCGACGGGTTGCTCCGGAGCCCGTCGCGCGCAGATGACGACCTGTGCACCGGCTTCGAGCAGGGCGCGGGCGATCCCCGCGCCGATGCCTCTGGTTCCGCCGGTGACGACGGCGACGGAACCGGAGAGATCGGTGATCGCTGCCAACTGACACCTCCCGCAGCGGGGGATCCACTGCTACCTTCACCTAACAAACGTTTGGTGGAAAGGTAGCTGATCCGCTGATGGGTGTCTCCACCTCCGCCCCGCAAGAGGGCCTCGCCGTCGTCACCGTGGACTTCCCGCCGGTCAACGCCCTGCCCGTACAGGGGTGGTACGACCTGGCCGCCGCGGTACGCGCCGCCGGGGCCGACCCGAACGTGCGCTGCGTGGTGCTCACCGCCGCGGGCCGCGGTTTCAACGCCGGTGTGGACATCAAGGAAATACAGCGCACGACCGGGCACCACGCCCTGATCGGTGCCAACCGCGGCTGCTACGAGGCGTTCGCCGCGGTCTACGACTGCGAGGTGCCGGTCGTCGCCGCCGTCCACGGCTTCTGCCTGGGCGGAGGCATCGGCCTCGTCGGCAACGCCGACGCCATCGTCGCCGCCGACGACGCGACCTTCGGACTGCCCGAGCTGGACCGGGGGGCGCTCGGCGCGGCAACCCACCTCGCCCGACTGGTTCCCCAACATCTGATGCGGGCCCTGTACTACACCTCGCGCACCGCCACGGCCCGGGAGCTGCACCGGCACGGCTCGGTGTGGCGGGTCGTCCCCCGCGAGCACCTCCACGACGCCGCGCTGGAGCTGGCGCGGGAGATCGCCGCCAAGGACGGCTGTCTGATCCGCCTCGCCAAGGCCGCGATCAACGGTATCGACCCGGTGGACGTCCGCCGCAGCTACCGCTTCGAGCAGGGCTTCACCTTCGAGGCCGGCCTCAGCGGCGTCGCCGACAAGCACCGCGACGCGTTCGTGTCGTCCAAGGAGGAGCGGCGGTGAGCAACAAGACGATGACCGCCGCGGCGGTGGTCGACCGCCTCGAGAGCGGGATGACGATCGGCATCGGTGGCTGGGGCTCGCGGCGCAAGCCGATGGCGCTGGTACGCGCACTGCTGCGCTCGGACCTCACCGATCTGACGGTCGTCTCGTACGGCGGCCCCGATGTCGGCCTGCTCGCCGCCGCCGGGAGGATCCGCAAGCTGGTCGCGGCGTTCGCCACACTCGACTCCGTCCCCCTCGAGCCGAACTTCGGGGCGGCCCGGCAGCGCGCCGCGTTCGAGATGGTGGAGCTGGACGAGGCCATGGTCATGTGGGGCCTGACGGCCGCCGCCCAACGGCTGCCGTTCATGCCGGTCCGGGCCGGTCTGGGCTCGGACGTGATGAGCGTCAACCCGTCGCTGCGCACGGTCACTTCCCCGTACGAGGACGCCGAGGAGCTGGTCGCGGTCCCCGCCCTGCGCCTGGACGCCGCGCTCGTCCACCTCAACCGGGCCGACGCGCAGGGCAACGCCCAGTACCTGGGCCCGGACCCGTACTTCGACGACCTGTTCTGCGAGGCCGCCGACGCGGCGTACGTCTCGTGCGAGCGGATCGTGGAGACGGCCGACCTGCTGAAGGACTGCGGACCGCAGTCCCTGCTGGTCAAGCGCGCGTTCGTGAACGGCGTCGTCGAGGCACCGAACGGCGCGCACTTCACGTCCTGCGTCCCCGACCACGACCGCGACGAGGCGTTCCAGCGCGCCTACGCCCGGGCGGCTCGCGATCCGGATGCCTGGCGGGCCTTCGGGGAGCGGTTCCTGTCGGGCGACGAGGACGCCTACCAGGCCGCGGTGGCGGCGTTCCACGAGGAGGAGACATGAGCGGCGGTACGAGGGAGGCCACGGCGACGCGGGCCGAGTACTGCGTGGTGGCGTGCTCCGAGGCATGGCGTGGCGCGGGCGAGGTGCTGGCCAGTCCGATGGGCACCGTCCCCATGATCGGCGCCCGGCTGGCGAAGCTCACCTTCTCCCCCGACCTGTTGCTGACTGACGGCGAAGCGCTGCTCATCGGCGACGTGCCGGCGGTGGGCGCCAGTGCGCGGGTGGTGGAGGGCTGGCTGCCGTACCGGCAGCACCTTGCCCTGGTCGCCACCGGGCGGCGCCACGTGATGATGGGCGCGAGCCAGCTCGACCGGCACGGCAACCAGAACATCTCCTGCATCGGCGGGTGGGCCCGGCCCGAGCGGCAGTTGCTGGGCGTGCGCGGTGCCCCCGCCAACACCCTCAACAACCCCACGAGTTACTGGGTTCCCAAGCACTCGCCGCGGGTCTTCGTCGAACGGGTCGACATGGTGTCCGGGGTCGGCTACGACCGTGCCGCCGCGGCCGGGCCCTCCGCCACCCGCTACCACCACATCCCGGACGTCATCACCGACCTGGGCGTGTTCGACTTCCAGACCCCGGACGGGACGATGCGGCTGCGCTCGCTGCATCCCGGCGTCACGGTCGAGCAGGTCCTGGGCGCCACCGGCTTCGCTCTCACCGTCCCCGACGACGTCCCGCACACCCGCGTGCCCGAAATCGAGGAGCTGAGACTGATCCGGGAGGTCATCGACCCGAAGGCGCTGCGCGACCGCGAGGTGCCGGCCGTATGAGCGGAGGCACGATCAACACCGCGCTCACCGAGCTGGTCGGTGTCCGGCACCCCATCGTGCAGACCGGCATGGGCTGGGTGGCCGGCCCGCGCCTGGTCTCGGCGGCCGCCCGTGCCGGTGCGCTCGGGATACTCGCCTCCGCCACCATGACCACGGACCAGCTCCACTCGGCCGTGCGTGAGGTCAGGTCCCGTACGGACGCGCCGTTCGGGGTCAATCTGCGGGCGGACGCCGGGGACGCGGCCGAGCGTGTACGGATCATCGTCGACGAGGGCGTGAAGGTCGCCTCGTTCGCGCTCGCACCCTCCCGGGAGCTGGTCGCCCGCCTGAAGGACGCCGGGGTCGTCGTCATCCCGTCCATCGGTGCCAGGCGGCACGCGGAGAAGGTCGCCGCGTGGGGCGCCGACGCGGTGGTGGTGCAGGGGGGCGAGGGCGGGGGGCACACCGGCGACGTCGCCACCACCGTTCTGCTCTCCCAGGTCGTGGACGCCGTCGACATCCCGGTCATCGCGGCGGGCGGCTTCCACGACGGGCGCGGTCTGGTCGCCGCGCTCGCCTACGGCGCCGCCGGAATCGCCATGGGCACCCGCTTTCTTCTCACCTCCGACAGCACCGTCCCCGACGCGGTCAAGGCCGCATACCTGTCTGCGGCGGTCAAGGACGTCACCGTCACCACCAGGGTGGACGGTCTGCCTCACCGGATGCTCCGCACCGAGCTGGTCGACGCGCTGGAACGCTCGGGCCGGGCCGCCCAACTGCTCCGGGCGGTCCGCCACGCCGCCGCCCTCCGTCGCGAGAGCGGCATGAGCTGGGCCGGGATGGTCCGGGACGGGCTGGCGATGAAGCACGGCAAGGAACTGACCTGGAGCCAGGTACTGCTGGCCGCAAACACTCCGATGCTGCTGAAGGCCGCGATGGTCGAGGGCCGCACCGACCTCGGTGTGATGGCCGCCGGCCAGGTCGCGGGACTGATCGACGATCTGCCGTCCTGCGCCGAACTCGTCGACCGGGTGATGGCCGAGGCGCACGCCACCCTTCGCTCGCTGGCCCTCGCGGGCTGAAGGGCTGCGTTCCGCTCCACTGCGGGGAAGGTCCGCACGTGGTCGGCGTCGATCCCCTGCGTGCCGTTCACGTCTGCCGTGCGACGGGAAGGGCGCCTTCCGCCGTCGTCCTCGGCCGGTCTCCCCTCCCCTGTGTGCCGCGGCCTACGCCACGGTGCAGGCCGCCGCCCGCCGCCACGGCCTCGTCGATGGAGACGAGACCGGCGGGATGCACGGCCACCGAGCGCACGGGGACGCACGGCCGCCGTGCGCAGGGTGACGTACCGCCACCGCGCGCACGGAGACGTACGGCCACCGCGCGCATGGCGGTGTCCGTCCGGCTACAGCCGCTCGATGATCGTGACGTTCGCCTGGCCGCCGCCCTCGCACATCGTCTGGAGTCCGTAGCGGCCGCCCGTGCGCTCCAGTTCGTGCAGCAGGGTCGTCATCAGCTTGGTGCCGGTGGCACCGAGCGGGTGGCCCAGGGCGATGGCTCCGCCGTTGACGTTGACCCTCGAAGGGTCCGCCCCGGTCTCCTTCAGCCACGCCAGCACCACGGATGCGAACGCCTCGTTGATCTCGACCAGGTCGATGTCGTCGAGCGTCATCCCGGCCCTCTTCAGTGCGTACGCCGTGGCCGGGATCGGCGCGGACAGCATACGGATCGGGTCCTCGCCGCGCACCGAGAGGTGGTGGATGCGGGCACGCGGCGTCAGCCCGTGCTCCCGTACGGCACGCTCGCTCGCGAGCAGCATCGCGGAGGCACCGTCGGACACCTGCGAGGAGACTGCGGCGGTCAGCCGGCCGCCGTCGACCAGCGGTTTCAGGCCCGCCATCTTCTCCAGGGTGGTGTCGCGGCGCGGGCCCTCGTCGAGGGTGACATCGCCGTAGGCGACCAGCTCGCGGGCGAAACGGCCCTCGTCGGCGGCGCGGATCGCCCGCTGGTGCGAGCGCAGCGCGAACTCCTCCATCTCCCGGCGGGAGATGTCCCACTTCCGCGCGATCAGCTCGGCGCCGTGGAACTGGTCGACCGGCCGGCCGCCGTAGCGGGCCCGCCAGCCCTCCGAGCCGGCGTACGGGCCCTCTGTCAGGCCGAGCGGCTCGGCGGCCCGGCGGCTCGCGAAGGCGATCGGCACCTGCGACATGTTCTGGGTGCCGCCCGCGACCACGAGGTCGCCGGTGCCGGACAGCACCGCCTGCGCGGCGAAGTGCACGGCCTGCTGGGAGGAGCCGCACTGTCGGTCCACTGTCACACCGGGTACTTCCTCCGGCAGTCCGGCGGCCAGCCAGCAGGTGCGGGCTATGTCACCGGCCTGGGGGCCGACGGTGTCCAGGCAGCCGAAGACGACGTCCTCGACGGCCGCCGGGTCGGCGCCCGAGCGCGCCATCAGCTCCTTGAGCACGTGTGCCCCGAGGTCGGCCGGGTGGACGCCGGAGAGCGCGCCGTTCCGCCTCCCTGCGGGGGTACGGACCGCTTCCACGATGTATGCCTCAGCCATGGCCACTCCTTCTCCGATGTCAGTGTCACGCGCGCAGGGCGATCCCTTCCAGCGCCGACGGGTACTGGCGAGTGACCCCCTGCGAGCCGGGCCGCTCCTTCGGCCGGTACCAGGACGCGGCACCCCGTGCGGCGTCGCGCACGCAGCGGTGGGTGAGCCGGTGTCGGGGCCGGCGCGGAAGGCCCCGGCGGCCACTTGCCCGTCCGAGGCCCCGAGCCACGCCGTCTCGCCCCTCTGCTGTGAGCCGGCGAGATGGCCTGCCCGCGCGGCCGGGTCCGGACGTGTTCTGGCTCCTTCTGCGCGCGTCCCCGCCGCATCCGCGATCGCGCGGACGGTGGTGCGCGTCGTACCCGTGGCGTCGAACACCTCGGCCGCTGTGGCGACGAGTCCCGGCGCCGCTCGGGCGACGCCCTTGTCGCGGTCGTCCTGCTGCTGCTCACCGCACTGCCGTTCTCGCCTCACGCGTGCTGGCTGCTGACGGACAGGATCTCCCCGGTCAGGTACGAGGAGTAGCCACTGGCCAGAAACACGATGACATTGGCGACCTCCCACGGCTCGGCGTAGCGGCCGAACGCCTCGCGGGAGGTCAGCTCCTCCAACAGCGCGGGGGTGGTGACCTTCACCAGGTGCGGATGCATGGCGAGGCTGGGCGAGACGGCGTTGACGCGGACGCCGTACGCGGCGGCCTCCAGCGCGGCGCAGCGCGTGAGCGCCATGACACCGGCCTTGGCGGCGGCGTAGTGCGACTGGCCCTTCTGCGCCCGCCAGCCGATCACCGAGGCGTTGTTCACGATGACGCCTCCGCCGCCGGCGGCCTTCATGCGGCGCAGAGCGGCGCGGGTGCAGCGGAAGGTGCCGGTCAAGGTGACGTCGAGGACCTTGTCCCACTGCTCGTCGGGCATGTCGACGACATCGGCCGTCCCGCCGAGTCCGGCGTTGTTGACCACGATGTCGAGGTGTCCGTGCCGCTGCTCCGCCAGGTCGAAGAGTGCCGTGACCTGGGTCTCGTCGGTCACGTCGCAGGGCAGCGACGTCACGCGGTCCGCACCGAACTCGGCGGCGAGTTCCGCCTCTGACTGCTTCAGTCTGCGGGCGTGCGCGTCGGAGACGACGACGCTCGCCCCCTCCTCCAGGAGTCGCCTGCTGGTCGCGCCGCCGATCCCCGCACCCGCTGCGGCGGTGACGACGGCGGTACGGCCGGCGAGCAGGCGGTGGCCGGGCACGTACGGCGGCGGGACCGAGGTCATGGGCGAACCTCTCTGGGCAGGCCGAGTACGCGCTCGGCGATGATGTTGCGCTGGATCTCGTTCGATCCGGCGTAGATGGTGTCGGAGCGGGAGAAGAGGAACAGCCGCTGGAAGTCGTCGAGGTCGTAGGGCTCGCCGGACGCGAGCATTCCGTCGGCGCCGCAGACGTCCATGGCCAGCTCGCCCAGCTCCCGGTGCCAGGTGGCCCAGAAGATCTTGCCGATGGACGCCTCGGGGCCCGGTGCGCCGGCCGCGACGCCGTCGAGCATCCGCAGCGCGTTGCCCCGGATGATCTCGAGGCCGATCCACGCCTGGGAGATCCGGTCGCGGATCAGCGGGTCCCCGGCCGCGCCGTTGCGCTTGGCCAGCTCGATGACGGCCTCCAGCTCGCGCCGGAAGCCGACCTGCTGGCCGAGGGTGGACACACCACGCTCGAATCCGAGCGTGGCCATGGCGACCCTCCAGCCCTCGCCCGGCGCTCCGACGAGGTTCGCCGCCGGGGTGCGGGCGCCGTCGAAGAAGACCTCGTTGAACTCGCAGGTGCCGGTCAGCTGCGTGATCGGCCGCACTTCCACACCGGGCTGGTCCAGCGGCACCAGCAGACAGGACAGGCTCTGGTGGCGGGCGGCGCCTCCCCCTCGCTCGCCTGGAGGGACGCCCGGCCCGGTGCGGGCGACGACGAAACACCAGTCGGACTCGTGCGCGAGTGACGTCCAGGTCTTCTGGCCGGTGACCACCCACTCATCGCCGTCGAGTTCGGCCCGTGTCCGTACGCCTGCCAGGTCCGACCCGGCGTCCGGCTCGCTGTACCCCTGGCACCACAGCTCCCGGACCGCGATGATCCGCGGGAGGAAGCGCTCGCACTGTCCGGGTGTACCGAAGGCGATCAGGGTCGGGCCGAGCAGCTGCTCCCCGATGTGGTTGACGCGGGCGGGGGCGTTCGCGAGGGCGTACTCCTCGTGGAAGGCCACCTGCTGATCGATGGTGGCGCCGCGGCCGCCGTACTCCTTCGGCCAGCCGACGCACGTCCAGCACGCGGCGGCCATGTGCCGCTCCCAGGCGAGGCGTTCGGCGAACGCCTCGTGCTCCCGGCCCGGTCCGCCGCGACCGCGCAGGGTGGCGAACTCCCCCGTGAGGTTGGCTCGCAGCCAGCCGCGGGCCTCGGCGCGGAACTCCTCGACGCTGCTCATGGGCGGCTCCGGACGGCTCGGCGAACGGGCGACTCGGCTTCTCGACGGCGCAGGACCCGTACGTTAACCTACCAAACACTTGTTAGGGAAGGAGCGCGGATGCCCGCCGGCCACGCCGCAGCCGCCGGGCCGGTCCGATACGAGCGCCACGGCACCGTCGCCGTGGTCACCATGGACCGGCCCGACTACCGAAACGCCCAGAACTCCGCGATGACCTACGCCCTGGACCGCGCCCTCTACCGCGCGGCCGACGACAACGACGTGAAGGTCGTGGTCCTCGCCGGAGCGGGGAAGCACTTCTCGGCCGGCCACGACATCGGCACGCCGGAGCGCGACGCCCATCTGCCGTTCGACCGCAAGGCGGGCCTGTGGTGGGACCACTCGGACAAGCGGGGAGCGGAGAGCCGCTACGCCCGCGAGTCGGAGGTCTACCTGGGCATGTGCCGCCGCTGGCGCGAACTGCCCAAACCGGTGATCGCCTCCGTGCAGGGCGCCTGCATCGCGGGCGGGCTGATGCTGGCCTGGATCTGCGACCTGATCGTCGCCTCAGAGGACGCCTTCTTCGCCGACCCGGTGGTACGTATGGGCATCCCCGGCGTGGAGTACTTCGCCCACCCGTGGGTGATGCCGCCGCGCATCGCCAAGGAGTTCCTCTACACCGGTGACCGGATGAGCGCGCGGCGCGCGTACGAGGTCGGGATGGTCAACCGGGTCGTGCCCCGCGCCGAACTGTCCCAGCGGACGATGGAGTTGGCGGCCCGGATCGCCGACATGCCGCGCCTGGGACTGGCACTGACCAAGCGGGCCGTCAACCAGGCCGAGGACCTTCAGGGAATGCACGCCGGAATGGACTCGGTCTTCGGGCTGCACCACCTGGCGCACGCGCACAACGCCGAGACCGCGCAGGACCCGCTCGGCGGCATGGACGTCCGCGCCATGAAGGAGGACTCCGCCTGATGGACCTCGACTTCACCGCCGAGGAGGAGGCGTTCCGCGCCGAGGCCCGGACCTGGCTCGCCGACCGTGTCCCGGCCGCGCCCCTGCCCTCCCTGGAAACCGCAGAGGGCTTCGCAGCCCACCGTGAGTGGGAGCGCACACTCTCCGCGGACCGGTGGTCGGTGGTCTCCTGGCCCGAGGAGTACGGCGGGCGGGGCGCCTCGATCATCCAGTGGCTGATCTTCGAGGAGGAGTACTACGCCGCCGGCGCACCCGGCCGTGTCGGCCAGAACGGCATCAACCTCCTGGCCCCCACCCTCTTGGAGCACGGCACGGCCGGGCAACTGGCCCGGGTCCTCCCGCCGATGGCGAGCGGCGAAGTGATCTGGGCCCAGGCATGGTCCGAGCCGGAATCCGGCTCGGACCTCGCAAGCCTGCGCTCCACGGCCGTACGGACGGACGGCGGCTGGCTCTTGAGCGGGCAGAAGACCTGGTCGTCCCGGGCGGCCTTCGCCGACCGCGCGTTCGGCCTCTTCCGGAGTGACCGCGCCGACACCAACGCGGCCAAGCCCCACCGCGGCCTGACGTACCTCATGTTCCCGCTGGACGCGGACGGGGTGACCGTGCGGCCCGTCGGCCGGCTCGACGGCAAGCCCGCCTTCGCCGAACTCTTCCTCGACAACGTCTTCGTCCCCGACCAGGACGTGATCGGCGAGCCGGGACAAGGCTGGCGGATCGCGATGAGCACGGCGGGCAACGAGCGCGGGCTGACCCTGCGCAGCCCCGGACGGTTCACCGCGGCGGCCGACCGTCTGACGGTTCTGTGGCGCTCCGGCGCCGACCCCGGTGACACCGCTCTGCGCGACAGGGTCGCCGATGCGGTCATCGGCGCCCGCGCTTACCGGCTCTACACCTACGCGGTCGCCTCCCGGATCGCCGCCGGAGGGGCGATCGGCGCCGAGTCGAGCCTCAACAAGGTCTTCTGGTCCGAGCTGGACATCGCCCTGCACGAAACCGCACTGGACCTGCTGGGCCCGTACGGCGAACTGTCGGACACGGCCGCAGAGGCGCCCGCACACGGCAGCTGGGCCGAGGGGTACACCTTCTCCCTCGCCGGCCCTCTCTACGCCGGCACCAACGAGATCCAGCGCGACATCATCGCCGAGCGGCTGCTCGGCCTGCCGAAGGGGCGCCGGTGATGCGGTTCCTCCCGGACGACGAGCAGCAGGCGTTCGCCCGCTCCCTGGACGGCATGCTCGCGGTGGCCGGTACCCCTGCCGTCGTACGGGCCTGGGCTGCCGGGGACACCGCGCCCGGCCGCGGCGTGTGGGCGAAGCTGGCCGAGGCCGGCGTCTTCGCCCTCGCCGTACCGCAGCGGTACGACGGTGTCGGCCCGCTTCCCGTCGAACTCGTCGTCGCCTTCACGGAAATGGGCCGCCACGCGGTGCCGGGCCCGCTGGTGGAGACAGTGGCCGTGGCGGCATTCCTCGACCGCCTGGGAGACGACACGGCGGCCGCCGCGTGGCTGCCGGGCATCGCGTCCGGCAAGACGGCCGCCTCACTCTGCCTGCTCTCCGGCGACAGCCCCTACGCCTTGGACGCCCACGCCGCCGACGCGGTCTTCGTCGTGGAAGGCACCGCCGTACGCCTGGCAGGGGCGGCCGGGCCCGTCCAGTCGTCCGCCGACCCGGCGCGCCGGCTGGCCCGGCCGCTCGGCGGCACCGTCCTGGCCCGGGGGCCGGAGGTGGCCGCCGCAGCCGTGCACGCCGCCGACGTCGCGGCGCTGGTGACGGCGGCCCAGGCCCTCGGTCTGGGCCGCGCCCTGCTCGCCCGGACCGTCGAATACGCCCGGCGGCGCACCCAGTTCGGGGTGGCGATCGGCTCGTTCCAGGCGGTGAAGCACCGGCTGGCCGACACGTTGATCGCCCTGGAGTTCGCCCAGCCCCTGGTCCAGGCCGCGGGCGTGGCCCTGGCCGCGCAGGATCCGGCGTCCGGCCGCGACATCGCGGCGGCGAAGGTCACGGCGTGCGAGGCGGCCTGTGCCGCTGCCCGGACCGCCCTGCAGGTCCACGGCGCCCTCGGCTACACCGATGAGCTCGACCTCTCCCTGTGGATCCGCAAGGCCCGCGCGCTGCGCTCCGCCTGGGGCACACCGGCCGCCTGCCGCACCCGCGTGCTGGCATCACGGCGCCGCCCCTGCCGGCGAACCGGGCCCGGTGCAAAGGAAGCAGCCTGGTGACGGTGTCGCCGCTGATGGGCGGCCGCCTGCGCTCCGCCGCGGACGGCTTCTCGAGCACCGCGCTCGTGACGGTCGCTGTTCTCGGTGGGCCGGTGATCCGGCGGACGACCGACACCCGCCGCCACGACCCGGCGGACGACCGATACCCGCGGCCGCGATCCGGCGGACAGCCGATACCCGCGGCCGCGATCCGGCGGACGACCCGGCGGACGACTGCGCCCCCGGGAAGAAGGCCGGATGCTCGCGAGAGCACGGCAGCCCGGACGAACGGTACAGAAGGGAGCCGGAGCAGGTGAAACCGACGCAAGAACAGAAGGAACTGCGCTCCGCCGTGCGGGCATCGCTCGCACGGCACGAAGGCGCGGCGGCCTGGCTGCCGTTGACCGACCGGATCGGCGTCGCCGGACTCTCCGTCCCCGAGGAGTACGGCGGCGCGGGCTGTGGTGCGCGCGAAGTCCACGTCGTCATGGAGGAGTTGGGCCGGAGCCTGAGCCCCGTGCCCTATCTCGGCTCCGCGGTGCTCGCGGTGCAGGCCCTGCTCTCCTCCGGGGACGCGGGGGCATGCGCGCGACTGCTGCCGGAACTCGCCGAGGGCCGTACGGTGGGGGCCCTTGCGTGGGCCGAACGCGGTTCCTGGGACCCGGCGGCTATCCGGGCGGGCGCCGCCCGTGGCCCGGGTGGCACCTGGCGGCTCACCGGGGCCAAGGAGTTCGTGCTGCACGGAGCAGCGGCCGATGTGCTGCTCGTGGCGGCCCGAGCACCGGTCGGTGTCTCCCTGTTCCAGGTGCCCGTCGACGGCGCCGGCGTGCGCCGCGTCGCGGCGGTCACCATGGACCAGACCCGGGCGCAGGCCCGCATCGTGCTCGACGGGGCCGAGGGCCGCCTCATCGGCTCGGAGGGCGACGGGGACCGTGTTCTGCGGCGCGTACTGGACCTGGCCTGCACGGCGCTCGCCGCCGAGCAGGCCGGGGCGGCCGAGCGCTGCCTTGAGCTCACGGTTGCCTACGCCAAGGAGCGCATCCAGTTCGGCCGGCCGATCGGCTCCTTCCAGGCGCTCAAGCACCGGATGGCGGACGCATACGTGCGGGTGGAGGCGGCGCGGTCGGCCGCGCTCGGCGCGGCTTTCGCAGCCGCCGCCGGCTCACCGGAGTTGACGCGATGCGCGGCAGTCGCCAAATCCGCCTGCTCGGAGGCGTTTTCGGCGGTGGCGGGCGAAACCATCCAACTGCACGGCGGCATCGGCTTCACCTGGGAGCACGATGCCCAGCGCTACTTCAAACGCGCACACGGCTCGGCCCAGCTGTTCGGCTCACCGGCGTGGCACAGGAGCCGGCTCGGCGAGGACCTCGGGCTGACCGGACCGGATCCCGGCCGTTCATCAGCACCATCACGGCGGGCGTGATGGACCGTTCACCACGTTCCCGGGAAGGACGAGCTCATCGACGCCGAAACCCCGCCGGGAAACCGGCCGCGGCCGAGAGGAGAGCGCCATGTCCGCCACGTCGCATGTCGCCATGGCGCGTACCGGCACCACCGCGCGTACCGGCACCACCGCGCGTACCGGCACCACCGCGCGTACCGGCGCCACCGCGGGTTCCGGCGCCGAGGGCGCACGCGCCGTGGTGCAGGAGTCCCTTGCCGACCGGATCCGGTGGGGCGACAGATACAACCGCAGGCCCGGAGCCGTCAGTTGGTGTGGGCGATCTGGATGAGGTTGCCGCAGGTGTCGTCCAGGACCGCGGTGGTGACCGGGCCCATGTCCACCGGCTCCTGGGTGAACCGCACGCCCAGCCCACGCGGGCGGTCGAACTCCGCGTGCACATCGTCCACGGCGAAGGACGTCACGGGGATGCCGTCCTCGGCAAGTCCTGTCTTGTACGGCCTGACGGCCGGGTGATCGTCCGGTTCGAGCACCAGCTCCGTGCCGTCGGGGTTCTCGGGCGAGGTCACGGTCAGCCAGCGGTGCTCGCCGAGCGGGACCTCTGCCTTCTTCACGAAGCCCAGTACGTCCGTGTAGAAGCGTAGGGCCTTGTCCTGGTCGTCGACGTGAATGCTGGTCAGATGGATTCTCATGGGGTGCTCTCCGGCGTGTCCGGCCTGAGCCACCGGGTGACGATGCGCTCGAGCGGTTCCGTGTTCAGGTCGTGGAACTTGTAGCGGCCCTCGCGCCGCGTCCGCACCAGACCTGCGGATTCCAGTACGGCGAGATGCTGGCTGACCGCCTGCCGCGACAGCCCCAGACCGTGTTTGCTCAGCAGCCTGGCGCAGAGTTCGAACAGGGACTGCTCGTCCCGCTCGCAGAGCTCGTCGAGGATACGTCTGCGGGTGGGATCGGCCAGCGCCTTGAAGACATCATCAGCCACAACCACACGATAGGCAAGTAGCGACTTGCCTATCAAGTCGGGGCGCCGGCGCGCCCCCGCCGGGTCACGGACACCGCTACATGTTGATCATGTGACCGGCGAGCCCGTGGATCGCTTCCTTCACCGCCTCGCCGAGTGTCGGGTGCGCGTGCACGTTGCGGGCGACCTCGTGCACCGTCAGGTCCCACTGCTGCGCCAGCGTCAGCTCCGGCAGCAGTTCGGTGACCTCCGGACCGATGAGATGGGCCCCCAGCAGCTCTCCGTGCCGGCCGTCGCTGAGGATCTTCACGAAGCCGGTGGGATCACCGAGTCCGTGGGCCTTCCCGTTGGCGGTGAAGGGGAACTTCTGCACCTGTACGTCGAAACCGCGCTCACGCGCCTGCGCCTCGGTCCAGCCGAAGCTGGCGATCTGGGGCTGGCAGTAGGTGGCGCGGGGAATCATGGTGTAGTCGAGTTCCATCGTCTCCGCGTCCGCGATGGTCTCGGCGGCGACGACACCCATGGCCTCGGCCGCGTGCGCCAGCATGAGCCGTGCGGTGACGTCGCCGATCGCGAAGATGTGAGGAACGTTGGTCCGGCAGCGCGCATCGACGTCGACCGCTCCGCGGTCGGTCAGCCGTACACCGGTGGCCTCCAAACCGTAGCCGGTCACCCGCGGCTGGAAGCCGATGGCCTGCAGCACCTTGTCGGCTTCGAGGACCTGGCGCTGCCCGCCCGTCGTCACATGGACACTCACCTGCGGGCCCGAGTCGTTGATCGCCTCGACCCGCGTGGACGTCAGCACGTTGATGCCCAGTTTGCGGTAGCGGCGGGCCAGTTCGGCGGAGACGTCCTCGTCCTCCAGCGGAACGACCCGGTCCATGAACTCGACCAGAGTCACCTGCACGCCGTAGTTGTGCAGCACGTACGCGAACTCGACGCCGATGGCGCCCGCACCGGCGATGACGATGCTCTCCGGCAGCCGGTCGCTGAGGATCTGCTCCTCGTACGTCACGACCCGCTCGCTCAGGCTCGTGCCCGGCAGCAGCCGCGTGGTGGCTCCGGTGGCCAGGATGCAGTGGTCGAAATCGATGCTCTGCTCCGAGCCGTCGGAGGCCCGGACCCGCATGGTGTGGGCATCGGTGAAGACACCCGTTCCTTCGATCTCGGTGATGCCGTTCTTCTTCATGAGGTAGTGCACGCCACGGACGCGCCCGTCGGCCACCTTCCGGCTGCGCAGGAACGCTTCCCCGTAGTCGAAAGAGACCTGGCCCTCCACGCGGATCCCGAAGGTCTTCGCCTCATGGGTGAACAGATCGGCCAACTCGGCGTTGCGCAGCAGCGCCTTCGAGGGAATGCACCCCACATTGAGGCACACCCCGCCCCAGTACCGCTCCTCCACCACCGCGACGGACATGCCGAGTTGGGCGCAGCGGACCGCCGCCGTGTAGCCACCAGGTCCCGCCCCGAGAACCACCACATCGAAGTGTGCACTCATACCAACAGAGTAGAGGGGCCAGCCTCGCGAGCGGCGGAGGCTGAGCGACCCGGCCCGGTCGGAACGGGTCGTTCAGCTCTGCAGCCGAGGGCGTGCGGGCCCTGCGGTGGGCGTACCGCCAGGTCACGCGGTGGGGCAAGCGGTCCCGTCGAGCGTGAAGGCGGTCGGCGCGGAGTTGGCGCCGCCCTTGGTGGCGGTGAAGCCGAGGGTCACCGAACCGCCCGCGGCGATGACGGAGGTGTACGAGGCGGGGGTGACGCTCACCGCGCCGCCGTCCTGCGCCGGGGTTCCGCCCCACATGTTGGCGATGCTCTGGCCGTCGGCGAAGCGGAAGACCAGTGTCCAGTCGTTGATGGCGGCAGCGCCGGTGTTGCGCACGGCGATCTCGCCCTGGAAGCCGCCCGGCCAATCGTTGACGACGCGGTACCCGATGGAGCAGCCCGCGCCGGGGGTGCCGTCCTCGTCGGTGGTGACGCTCACCGTTGCCGAACGGACCGAGCGGTTCCCGGCCGCGTCGCGGGCGTAGACGGCGAAGGTGTACGCGGTGCCGGCGGTGAGGCCGGTCACCGTGGCCGTGGTGGAGGAGGACACGGCGACCTTGGTCTCCAAGCCGCCGCTGACGCTGACGACGTCGTATCCGGTGACGCCGACGTCGTCGGTGGCGGCGGGCCATGCCAGGGTGGCCGCGTCGGCGGTCACGGCGGAGGCGGTCGGGGCGCCCGGCGCGGTCGGCGCCCGGGTGTCGCCCGGATCGCCGCCGTAGACGGTGGCCTCACGGGAGGTCTCGGAGATTCCATTCGCACCGTGGAAGATGCGCTCGCCCCAGGAGCTGAGGCGGCTCGGATCGAAACCGATCGCCAGGTCCAGGACCGGGTCGGTGTTGCCACTCCAGGACCAGGCGAGGTAGCCGAGGCGGAGCTGCTCGGCGGCGGCCATCACGGTGTCCTCGTCCGGGTCGCCCCACTGGTCGGCGGGTCCGCCGAACTCACCGATGAGGATGGGCAGTCGGGCGTCGACGAACGCGGTCAGGTAGTCGGTGATCTCCTGGGCCGTGTCGAACACGCTGTACATGTGGATCGAGAAGATCAGATTCCCGGTGGGGTCGGCGTCGTACACGGTCCTGGCGTTGGCACGCATGACCCCTTGCCAGTCCTGACCCCAGTTCGGTGCGTCCACCATGATCGTGTGCTGGAAGCCTGCGTCGCGGAGCTTCTTGACCGCGGCGGTCGTGGGCTCGGTCCAGCCCGCCGGATCGGTGTTGCCCCAGGGCTCGTTGCCGATGTTGACGACGACGTAGTCCTCTTCGCCGGCGAGCACCTCGCGCAGACCGATCCAGTAGTCGGCCGCGTGGTCGAGCGTGCCGGCCGCAGGCTCTTCGCCGTAGCCGGTGGTGTCGTGCACCTCGAGTACGCAGATCAGCCGGTTGGCCTTGCAGTCCGCGACGACGGCCGCCACGTCCGCGGGGCTGTTCTCGGTCCAGCGGTGCCCGTCGGAGAGGACGACCCGTACGGTGTTGGCGCCCAGCGCCTTGATGTCGGCGAGTGATTGCGTTTCGCCCCGGTACCAGGTGTGGGCGTGGTTGACGCCGCGCATGACGAAGTCGTTGCCGTTGCCTTCGAGCAGTCGGCCGTCGCTGACGTGGAGTCCGGGGGCGGCATGGACATCGGACGGCTGCGCCTGCGCGGCGGTCGCGCCGAGGGGGCCGGGCAGGAACAGCCCGAGGACCACGGCGAGTCCGGCCAGCAGGGCGACAACGGAGGTGCTCGGTGCGGGGAGTCGTTCTGTGGTGCCTCGCGCGGTGCTTCTCGTCGTGGTTCTCGTTCCTCTCGTGCTTCTCGTTCCTGCCGTGCTTCTCGTTCCTCTCGTGCTTCTTGCTGGTCTCACTATGTCTCCAGGAGTGGGGGTGGGGAAACATGGACATCGGGCCTGGACATCGGGCTATGGGAGCGCTCCCATGAAGCCATGGCGTCAGGGGCACGTCAAGGCATCGCACACGTGGACAGACCCGATCACGGGCTCCGATCAACTGGGGAACCCGGCTTTGGGGCACGCGGGCGCGCGATGCCGCGTGGCATGGCCCGCTCGCCGCGGCGGCCGGCCCTCCTCGGACGTCCGGCCGCCGTGACCTGTCAGGCGCGGCTCGCGGTGCAGTTCGCGGGTGTGGGCCGGCCCGTCGGCCGGGCGAGGCCCACGAAGCGGATGCGGCCGGGTGCGTCCGGGACGAACTCCACCACGGACGCGCCCTTGTTGTAGGGGGTGCCGTAGCTGTCCAGGCAGATCCAGTGTCCGGCGTCGTCATGTCCGGCATCGTCATGTCCGGCCGCGGGGACCGAGCTCGGCAACGACCATCACGGCCGCCAGGGCCACGAGGCCCGCGACGGCCGCGTAGCCGTGGGCATCGGCAAGCGGGCCGCCGAGGACCGGTGCGAGCAGATAGCCCAGGATCCCGATCTGTGACCACAGGACCATCGCGGTGACGATCCGCTCGGCCGGTACCGCCTCGAGCAGCACGCCGATCGACCCGGTGTTTGCCATGCCGATACCGGCTCCCACCAGGACCAGCGCCCCGATCCACACCGGCACCGCCGAGCCGGCTCCGGCCGCGGTGAAACCGACGACCATCAGGACCGTGGACCCCAGCAGCGCCCTCCGAGGACGCAGCCGGGCGGCAAGAACAGCGACCGTGGCGACGACGACCGAGGTCGCCGCGTACAGCAGTGCGATCTGGGACTGGCCGAGCTTCGTGCCGAAGTGCAACGGGAGGACCCCCTCGACCATGCCGAGGCCCAGCACGGCGAAGGCGATGCCGGCGGCCGCCGCTCGGAAGTCGCGTGAGCGCAGCGCACTGCGGTCGGTGGTGAACGCCCCGGTGCGGGCGGGCAGTCGCAGCACCAGCAGCGGAATCACGGCGGCCGCGGTAAGCAGCAGGTAGGCGGCGAAGGGACCGCGGACCCCGTGGATCGCTCCCAGCAGTGGGCCGAGCAGGCCACCCACGGAGTAGGCGGCGAAGACCCGGCTCATGCACACGTATTCCCGACCAGGCCAGGCTGCGAGGGTGGCGAAGGTGATACCGAGCCACAGGCATCCGGAGCCCAGCCCCATGACGAGCCGGGCCAGGCAGAGGTCGACCAGGCCGGTACGGAAGACGAATCCGAGGCAGCCTGCGCAGATCAGCAGCAGTCCGGCCAGAATGACCTTTGCCGGAGTAGTGCGCTGAACCGCCGCACCGCCCACGGCAAACCCGGCGACCATCCCCAGCGGGAATGTGGCCACCAACATCCCCATCGCGGTCGCGCCGCCACCGGTCAGTGAGGCAAGCGTCGGCAGGACGGGCGCGATCAAGCTGTACCCGGCCGCGTCCAGCGCACCCAGCGCCAGCAGCAGGACGTATACCGCCCCGGACCGGGCCCCGGACAGCCGGCCCTCGGATGCGGGCCGCGAGCTCATCGGCCTCTGACCGGCAGCGTCACGATTCGCCCTCCTCATCGCTTCCGCACCCACCGACGCTCCGGACCGGCGGGGGCCCTCGCTCCCGGTCGCGAAGGCCGTCAACGCTCCACCGATGCTGTGGAGCCTCCGGCCGGCCGCCGATCACCGACCACCGACCACCGGGTGTCTGCTCATCATCATGTGGCGGGAAAGGCCATCGCACATCGCTTCGGCACGCCAGGCTCCCTTCCGTCGCCGTCGCACTGCTCCGGCGAGACCTCTTGAGGCCCGCCGCCAGGCTCGGCGCTCATCGGCAGCCTGAAGCGGATCGGCCACGTCATGTCACCAGGCCGGAACCCGGTCGCCGGGGCGGGTGGGGCGACAAGCTGCCCCGCCGCGATCGCGGCGAGTGAGAGTGCGAACCCCGCGTGCTGGATCGGCTCGTGGGTCAGACCGAGCACGAGGGCGCCGAGCACCGCGGTGACCGAGGTCGCCCCAGCCGGAGGCCGGTCCGCGGACGACTCGCCGTGGGCCTGGTCCCCGGCGTCGCCGCGGTCGACATCCCGAGCACTCTGCGTGACCTCCACCAGCAGTACCCGCACGCGCGCCTCGGCCCGCGTGGGCGCCGGTGAAGAGCTCGCCGGGCAGGTCAGGCAGGGAGCGATCGAAGTTGCCCTGCCTCCGCCTACGTGCCCCGGCCCACCGGTGTCGCCACCGTCGAGGTCACCGACGCGCCGGCCCGCGCCGAACACGTCGTCCGGAGCCTTCCGGAGCCGTGCGGACCGCACGCCGGCGGCGACCGTCACGGCCGACGTCCTGGGCATCCCGGCCACGCCCGGTGCGGAATGACACCGGTGGCCGGACCGGTCAGGAATCGAGAAGCGCCGCTCACTCGGCCGCACCTAGCATGATCGCCATGGACATCACCATTCACACGAGCTTCCTTCCGCATGACGACCCGGACGCGTCCCTGGCCTTCTATCGCGACATCCTCGGCTTCGAGGTCCGCAGCGACGTCGGACAGGGCAAGATGCGCTGGATCACGGTCGGCCCCGTCGGACAGCCCGGCACCTCCATCCTCCTGGCGCCGCCGGCGGCCGACCCGGGGATCACCGAGGACGAGCGCCGCACCATCATCGAGATGATGGCCAAGGGCACGTACGGCTGGATCCTGCTGGCCACCCGGGACCTCGACGGCACGTTCGAGAAGGTGCAGGCAGGCGACGCCGAGGTCGTCCAGGAACCGACCGAGCAGCCGTACGGCATCCGCGACTGCGCCTTCCGCGATCCCGCGGGCAACCTTGTCCGCATCCAGGAGCTTCGCTGAGCCGTAGCCGGTCATCGATCCGGCCGTGACGGCAGACGCCGCGGCAGCCTGCGGGAGCTGCGTCGCGACGACCGTGAGAAACACGGCCGCGTCGGTGACTCCGGAGGCAGGCCGTCACGGCCGAGTACCGTGCCGCCCGCCCCGGCATGCCCGGATGCTCGCCGATCGCCGGAACGGACACCGAAGGACAGGGAGTTCGATCATGTGTCACCCCTCATGGGGCCGTGCACGCGCCGCTGCCGCGCAGCGCATGGGCGACCTCGCACGACTGCGACGCGTCCGCGACCGTATCGACCGGGAGTACGCGCAGCCGCTGAACGTCGAGACACTCGCCCGCGGCGAGCACATGTCCGCCGGGCACCTCAGCCGCCAGTTCCGGCTCGCCTACGGGGCATCGCCCTACACCTACCTGATGTCGCGTCGCATGGAACACGCGACGACGCTGCTGCGCCGTGGCGACCTCGGCGTCACCGAGGTCTGCTTCGCGGTCGGCTGCTCGTCGCTGGGCACCTTCAGCACGCGCTTCACCGAGCTGGTCGGGATGCCGCCCAGTGCCTACCGGCGCCGCACAGCGGGCGCCGCGGCGCGGATGCCGCCCCGTGTGGCGAGCAGGTGACAAGACCGATGCAGCCGGCCCTGCGCAGGCGCCGTGCCCTGGCGGGGGACGCCGGCATCTCTCCCGGCCGTGCTGATCGCACCCCATCGCACCCCATCGCACCGGCTCACGATCGGTGGAGCGGCCGGGCCACTCACCGACCCGGACGGTTTCGCACAAAGGCCGCGGCGCCAAAACCCACGCCCTGACGTGTCGCGGCAGCCTGCCGGGCGCCGGACCCGGTGTGGTGCGGCGTGCCGGGCCGATGGCCCGTGGCCGGCTCCCGGCGGCAATGTCAGTGCCCTGCCTTAGAGTCCACAGCAGTTGATCACTGCGGGTACAGGAGGCACACATGGGGTGGGTGTCGGCCGGCGGCTACGAAGTCGCTCTCGACGACGGCAAGATGGTGTGCCGCAATGCGGCGGGGCGGCGGTTGAAGTCCGTGCCCCCCAAGATCGCCGATGATCCGGCCGTTGTGGGCCTGCGTCAGCTCGTCGAGTGGCTGGAGCGGCACGAGCGCCGGTGTCTGGCGGACGTGGAACGGTGGATGGTTCGTTCGCTGCCGGTGCCGTTCGCCGTCCTCACGGGTGTGTGGTCCGATCCGGCCTGGCAGTCCGCGCTGCGCGACCTTGTCGTCACCGGGGCCGACGGCGAGGTGGCCGGCTTTCTTCGGGACGCCGACCCGGAGCGCGGTCTGGGTCTGGTCGACCTGGACGGCGACACCGTCCGCATCGCCCCCGCTCTTGTGCGCCTGCCGCACCCGGTGCTCCTCGACGACCTGGAGGAGCTGCGGGAGTTCGCCGTCGAGCTCGGTGTGGAGCAGAGCGCTCAGCAGTTGTTCCGTGAGGTGTGGCGGCGGCCCGCCGCGGTCGACGCCGAGGCCACGTCCGTAGAGGAGTACGCGGGCGGTGCGTTCAAGGAGCTGCGGTTCCTGCACGGCCGGGCGGCCCAGCTCGGTTACCGCGTGCGCGCGGGCCACGCCGTGTGCTCCGTGCTGGAGGAGGGCCGCGGTGTCGAGGCCCGGGTGTGGATCGGCGACTACGACGGTTACGAGGCGACGGAGACCGGTCCTCTGATGTTCACCGATCCTGCCGGCCGGGTGCTGACGTCGGGTCAGGTCGGGCCGGTGGCTTGGTCGGAGGGCATGCGCATGGCGGCCGCGCTGTACGCCGGGCGCGACATCGAGGACGAGGAGCAGGCGGCATGACGACGTACGACGAGACCCTTTCCGCTGCGCTGCTCGACGCGGGTGCCGTGCTGCCCCCGGCGACCACGGACCGGGAGGACGCCGATGTCCTGACCGTGCGCACGTACACCCATCCCGCGCTGGACGAGCGGAAGGTCGTCCGGCTGGTGCCGGGCATGCTGGGTGAGGCCGAGGACCTGGCCCTGGACTTCCTCGGACTGGTGCGGGAGCCGCAGACGCCCGAGGCCGGGCAGGTGCGTCGGGAGACGCTCGGCTTCCCCGCGTGGGCGCTGGTCAACGACCCGGCGAACGGACACCACGCGCTGGCACTGGTCAAGGACGTCGAGCGGCTCGCGCGGCAGGCCAAGTCCCGCCCCGGCACGGCAAAAGAGGGCTTCGAGGCGCTGGGCGACCGGCTGGGCCGCGCCGTGCCGCACTTTCTGCCCACGTTCTACGAGCAGGCCGCCCGCGTCTTCCTCCAGCATGAGAACACCACCTACGCGGCCGCCTTCTTCGGCAAGGCGCGCGAGGCCGAGCGGGTGCACGGACTGGCCGTGGACGAGGAGCGCCAGCGAGCGGTGTTCCTGGAGTTCGCCTTTGCGGGAGCGCTGACCGTCAAGGCACTCAAGGAGTACGTGAAGGCTCTCGCGACGCGGCTGAGTCCCGCCGCGGCATGGGCCCAGTTCCGGCAGCTCACCGTGGAGCGCTGCGCGGCCGGCATGCCGCCGTACGCCTCGCTGCCGCAGGACGCCCGCGGGCTGATCAAGGCGGCAGGGCTGGACCGGGTCACCGAGGAGTGCGCTCTGGTCGCCGACCTGCTCGCCTCCCCCGCGGCGGTCCGGGCCCCCGCGTCGTTCTGGAACGCGTACCGGGCGACGCTGTCCGTCCTGGCCGAGCAGCAGCCCGCCGTGCGGGTCCGGCTGCTGGAGATCATGCCGGCGGGGCTGGGCCGCTCCGCCGAAGGCGACGAGTTCTGGCTGGCGCTGCTGGCGGAGACGGGGGCCGAATCGCTGCTGACCGGCGAGGCCGGGGCGGCGGCGGAGGAGGTCGAGGCGGCGGACTGGCTCGGCCGTTGGGCCATGTACCGCAAGCACGGCAGCGCGGTGAGCGGGCGTTCGCCGGCCACGCTCGCGCTCGTCGAGCGGATGGCGCCGCGCCTGCGTTCCCAGGGCCGTCCGGTGGACCTCTTCACAGGTCGCTGGCAGCCCGGCGCCGATCTGGATCTGCTGGACCTCTGTGTCGCGAACGGCGTGCCGCTGACACTGCCCGGAGCTGACCGGGATGTCTTCCTGCCCTTGGACCAGTGGCTGCGGGAAAGGCTGCCGGGCCGGCGCGATCTGACCGCCACCGCCGCGGACGCGCGCTGCCGGCGCCTGCTGTACGGCGCCGTCGGTGCTCTCGGCGGCCATCGTCCCGACGCCGGGCTGCTGAAGAGCCTGGCCGGCCATCCCGTGCTCGCCGGCGTGTTGCGCGAGTGGCTGGACGACGCCGCGGCCGAACTGGTCTCCGCGGCCGGCCTGCCCGCGGCACGCACCGCGCTGGAGCGGATGCAGCCGTTCCGTACGGTCGCCGACGAAGTCGGTCCGGCCGCCGTCGCCCGGGTCGCCGCGCACGACGTCACGCCGCTGCTCGGCCGTACCCTGCGCGCCGGCCTCTTGGACGAACTGGGCTGGCCCGCCCTGGAAGAGGCACTGCGGCGGCTCGACGCCGAGACCCGGCACGACCGCGACGACACTCTGGCCGTCCACGAGGCGTGGCCCGCGCTGATCCTCTCCCGCAGGCACAAGGCGATCGTCGTCGGCCCGCGGGAGATCCTGCTGGAGCACGAGCTGCGCCTGCCCGTGGAGCTGAACCGGTGGCAGCGTCCGTCGTTCCGTTACACGGACGGTGAGCTGCTGGTGATGTGGCATCAGGACAGCAAGCAGGTCGGATACTGGTCGGCCCGTCCTGCCGAGGTGTTCCCACTCACCGGTGAACGACTCCCCGGTTGGTACGACTCCCGGGACGCCGGCACACCCTCCGTCCCGATGCCCGGTGGCGGCCGCGCCACCGGTGGCCGCGCGCTGCACGCGGGTGACACCGTCCTGCCGCCCGGCCGCCGCGTCCTCGGCGACGGCACCTCGTACTGGCGCGAGGGCAGGCAGGGCCGGCACCAGGTGTGGCTCGAGTACGACCCGGCCACCGGTACGCACGGGCGCGCTTCACTGCCCGCGTTCTTGCAGACCGGCATCCGGGAGGGCGCGACCCTGCTGCAGCAGCAGTGCTCGGTGCTGCCGTTGCAGCCCGGTCTCGAGGACAGCCCCCTCGGCACGGACGGTGTGGTTCTGGGCCACTGGGTGCGCACGGAGGGCGTCGGTGCGGAGGCCCGGACGACTGCCGGCACACCGGACGGGCGGACCGTCTGCCTGCGGGCCGACCGGGACCGGGTGCCGGGTGTTCCACTCGGCGCGCTGCGGCTGCCCGGTGGCGCCGAGCCCGTCGTCGTCTCCCTGTACCGGCAGGTCGCCCTGTACGCGGGGAGCGAGAACCCGGGCACCGCGGGGGCGTCCCCCGGAGCCGCCGCCGGGGCCGCCCGGGGCGCGGCGGTGGAGCTGGGCCGGGTGACGCCGCTCGAGCGGGGCGGCGAGTTCGCGGCCGGTACGCGGCTGGTCCCGCCGGTCGCCTTCTGGCATGCGCTGCGGCCGCGGGACGAGGCGGCGTCGGCGCTCCTGCGCACGTTGAGCGACGAGCGGGCGGGCGAGTTGCTGCGTGCGGGGGCCGAGGCGCTGGCGGAGCGCGCGGCGATGGTGGCTGCTGCCGGCGGCCCGTCGGCCGCCGGGAGCGGAGCCACCGCGACCGCCGACTCCGGCAAGCCCGTTGTGCCGACCGCCGACGCGTGCCTCCGCGAGGCCGTGTCCCGCTGCCTGCCTGACCTGACCGAGCCGCATCTGCTCACCGGTGTGGCCGCTCTGGTGCGTGCGGCACTGCGGCTCACCGAGTCGGCCGCCGTCTTCGTCGCACCTCCGGTGGAGCGGCCTCACGCAAACCGGCGGCACCTCGAGGGCATGTACGCGGACCTCAGCCCCGAACACGGCGACGACCGAACGCTGCAGGAGGCCGTCGCCGGCCTCACCAACCAACACGGCTGGTGGAGCGGGCAGCACTGGAGAACGCTGCGACAGATCCGCTCCGTGAACCACGTGCTGTCGGGCAGGCCCGCCGACGGCAGAGCGCTGCCCGAGCGCTGTCGCCTCACCGCGGGCGGATGGCAGAGCGACGACCGCACGATCCCGGGCATCGGCATGGTGTGGCCGTCCCTGCTGGACGTGCTGCGCCCGCTCGCCTACCGCGCGGCCTCCCCCCTCGTGTCAGAGGCGCACCGGGAGGCGCTGCTCCTACTGCTCGAGGCGATCGCGGACGGGCCGCTGGCCGCGCCGGGCGGCGCGCTGCGCGAGATCGTCCTGAGCGAGCCCCACGACAAGCAGGAGCGCGTCGGTCAGGTGCTGCGGAACAGCGGCCGTACCGTCGTCGTCCTCGACAGCCGGAACGTCGACCGGCAGAGCGGACGCGTGCACTGGCTGGCGCTGGACCACGATCCGGCCGGACGGTTCGGCGCGGTCGCCCACTTCACGCTGGAGCAGGAGACCGCGCACCCCCCGGTGTTCCCCGCCGACGCGCTCACCGCCGTGACGCGGCTGATCCGCGACAAGGGCGCCGCGCCCTGGCAGCCCGAGGCGTCCGACACCCTCGCCCAGGCGACCGACGGCGGGCTGGGCCCCCTTCAGGCTGCCCTGCTGCTCGCCGGCGTCCCTGCGGAGATCTCCACCGAGACGCTCGCGACGATCGGCCTGAAACCGCGTCAGAGGGATCTGGGCAACGGCCTGCTGGCCTCCCTGCGCTCCGGGGACCGTACGGCACTGATCGGCGCCCTGCTGCCCGAGACGCCCGGCGATCTGTGGACGTCCGGCCCGGACACGGCTGCGGCAGGCCGCGTGTGGGCCGAGCGGCTCGGCGGGTTCGTCCGGCTGCCCGAGGACATCGCGGCCGACCTCGACGTCGCGGGCGTGCCCGCCGGCTCTGCCGAGGCGGTGCTCAACCCGCGGCGTACACCCTGGCTCAGCCGCACCACGGTCCAACGCCCCGACCAGGACGGCGAACTCGTCCCGGCGGACCCGGCGGCACTGCCGGGGCACTACGGCCTGACGCGTGCCGTGAACACACTGGCCGCACTGGCCTACGGCCTGCCCTACGGCCACCCGCTGCGCGCCGTCCTCCCCGAGGGTCTCGCCGCGCTGCGCCGCCGCATCGCCGACCCCGGCCTGCTGCTCGATCTCGGCATCAGCTGGGCGGAGAAGGGACAGGCCGCACCCCCACTCCGCAAGGCGTACGGCTTGCCCGCCACCGGGGGCGCCGACGCGGACGGCCTGACCCGGCTGGGCGAGGCGCTGGTCCTGCGCCCCCGGTACGGCGACCAGGAAGCCGTTCTGGTGCGCCCGGCCGGGCTCGACGGTCCTGATGACGCAGTGTTCGGTCTGGTGGAAGGGCTCGTGGGGGCCGGGCGCGGGGCGGGGCTGCGGGTCCTGCGGACAATCCTCGGAGAGGACCTTGTCCGCGCGGTCACGGCCGGAACCGATCCCGAAGAGCCGTCCGTCGGTTACGCGCAGGACCCCATGGCCGGCGTGCCCGAGCTGGTCGGCGAGGTCGCCGGAGCCCACGGCCTGAGCGAGGACGCGGCGGCCCTCTACCTCCAGTTGCTGGCCCTGCCCGACCCCACGGACCGCAACTGCGCCCGCTGGACCGGGTGGAGGCCCGCACGGATGAAGAAGGCCCGTGCCGAGCTCGCGGCCACCGATCTGGTCGTCGAGGCCAGGCGGCCGCGTGCCGGGCGCACCCTCTTCCTGCGCGGCGGCTGGCTCGACCTCAAGGCCCCCGCACTGCCGGTGGAGATCTGGAAGGAGGGCCTCTACCCCGTGACGCCCCGTTCCCGCGCGGTGCCGCTGGTGCCGGTGCCGGAGCTGTTCCACCGTGCGGCGGCCCGCGTCCGTGCCGGTGACCCCCCGGCCTACGAGGAGCTCACCACCCGCGCGACGCGGGGGGGCCGCCGCCGATGACCACCGCCCCACTTCGACCGGAAGAACACGCGACGATGACCGCCACCCTGTCCACCGCTCCTCCCGCCGATTTCACCCGCCAGATCGTTCCGCCCGAGGACCGGCACGCCGTCGAACTGGCCTTCCTCGCCGCCTACGACGACGGGCCGCGTCCGCCCGCGTGGCGGCTCACTCCTCGCGCGGTCGTCACGTTCGTCATGGGCAGCGACGGCCGGGCCCTGAAGCTGCCCGACGGTGCCGCCGTGCCCGACGGGGTGCCGCGCCGCCTTGCGGTCGAAGGCAAGTTCGTCGGCGACCGGGCCCTGGTCGAGCGGTGTGTGGTGACTCTCGCCGGCGAACGCGGTCTACTCCTCGTCGGCGAGCCCGGCACCGCCAAGTCCATGCTGTCGGAGCTGCTGTCGGCCGCGGTGTGCGGCACCAGCGGCCTGGTCGTGCAGGGCACGGCGGGCACGACGGAGGACCAGCTGAAGTACGGCTGGAACTACGCCCTGCTGCTGGCCCAGGGGCCCAGTCGGCAGGCGCTGGTGCCCTCGCCGGTGCTGACCGCGATGCGCCGGGGCGCCGTCGCCCGGGTCGAGGAGGTCACCCGCTGTCTGCCCGAAGTTCAGGACTCGCTGGTGTCGTTGCTCTCAGAGCGGCGCATCGCCGTGCCCGAGCTGGCAGGAACCGAGGACGCCCTGGCGCACGCGGCGCCGGGCTTCAGCCTCATCGCCACCGCCAACCTGCGGGACAAGGGCGTCTCCGAGATGTCCGCGGCCCTCAAGCGCCGCTTCAACTTCGAGACCGTCGGCCCCATCGCGGACCTGGACGCCGAGACCGCTCTGGTGCGCAGTCAGGCCCGGGCGTCCGTCGAACGGACCGGGGCGCCCTTCCAGGTCGACGACGCCGTGCTCGAGGCCCTTGTCACCGCCTTCCGGGACCTGCGTGAGGGCCGGTCTGCGGAGGGCTGGGAGGTGGAGCGGCCGTCGACGGTGATGAGCACCGCGGAGGCCGTGTCCGTCGCGGGCGCGCTGGCTCTCGCGGCGGCGTACTTCCCCGGGGACCGTGACGTCCTGGGCCTCCTGCCGGGGCATCTGCTGGGTGTCGTTCGCAAGGACGACCCCGCCGACGCTGCCCGGCTGCGCGGGTACTGGGACGGCCCCGTCCGGCGCCGCGCCGAGCAGGGCTCTGCCACCTGGCGCACCCTGTGGGACCTGCGTACGGTCCTGGAGGGCTGACACCGTGTCCTTCTCTCCCGCCGCCCGGACCGGCGCTCCGGACGAGGCGCTCGCGGCGCTCACCGATCCGGCGGCGCCCTACCTCATCGGTGTACGGCATCACGCGCCCTCGCTGGCCGCCGCCGTGCCCGTGCTGCTGGACGAGGCGAAACCGGATGTGCTGCTGGTCGAGCTTCCGGCCGAGATGCAGCAGTGGCTGCCGTGGCTCGGGCACGAGGAGACGCGTGCCCCGGTCGCCCTGGCCGCCGCTCCCGGTCACGGCGGCGGGCAGAGCCCCGCCTTCTATCCGTTCGCCGATTTCTCGCCCGAGCTGGCCGCCGTACGCTGGGCCGCCCGGCGTGACGTCCCCGTGATCGCCTGCGATCTGCCGCTCGCCGACCGGGCGTGGGACGAGGGACGGCGTGGCACGGCGCCGGGCTCGGGCGGTCATGGACTCACCACGGCCCTGCGCGCCAGGCTCTCCGGCCGCGTCGGCGACGACCTCTGGGATCGGCTCGTCGAAGCGACCGCCCCGGGCTCGCCACCCGAGGCCCTGCGCCGGGCGGCCCTGCTCACCGGCTGGGCCCTGCGCGAGGAAGCGGCCTCCTCGGACGGGGTGCCGGAGCTGGATCTGCGGCGCGAGCAGTGGATGCGGTCCCACCTGGCCCTGGCCACGGCAAGGGGGCAGCGGGCCGCCGCGGTGGTCGGCGCCTTCCACGCTCCGGCACTGCTCCACCCTGGGTCCGGGGACGCGTCGGAAGCGGCCGAGCACCCGGCGGCGGTCGACGAGACCGCACCACAGACCGCGCCTGCCGAGTCCGGCGCAGCCCGCCCGGCCTGGACGACCTCCCTCATTCCTTACACCTACGCCCTCCTGGACGAGCGGTCCGGCTACCCGGCGGGCATCCGGGATCCCGAGTGGCAGGACATGGTGCTGCGGGCGGCGGGTGATCCGGCCGCGCTGGAGGAGGCGTTGACGCGGGCAGCCGTGCGGGTGTGCGCGCAACTGCGTGACCTCGGTCATCCGTCGGGGCCTGCCGACGCACGCGAGATCATCCGGCTCGCCTCCGACCTCGCCCGCCTGCGCCGACTGCCCGCCGCGGGCCGCGGTGAGCTGGTCGAAGCCGTGCAGACGGTCCTCGCGCAGGGCGAACCGTACGGGCGGGGGCGGGCCGTGGCCCAGGCCATGGAACGGGTCCTCGTCGGCACTCGCACCGGCCGCCCCGCCCCGGGTGCGCCGCGCAGCGGTCTCGCCCCCGCGGTCGAGGCCGAGGTGGCAGCCCTGGGCCTGCCCGGCCCCGAGGCGGCGGGTCCCGGTGCGGCCCGGGACCTGCGTCTGGACCCGCTCCGGTCCGACCTCGACCGGCGCCGGCAACTGCTGCTGCAGCGGCTGACGGTGTGCGCAGTACCCTACGGCGAGGCCAAGGAGGTCCTCGCCGCGGGCGGCGCCGAGGCTCTCACCTCGCGCTGGGAGGTGCGCTGGACGCCCGCGACGGCGGCCATGCTGACGGCAGCCGGCGTGCGCGGTGTCACGCCCGCCCAGGCGGCCGAGGGGGTGCTGCGCGAGCGGCGGCGCGCCGAGCTGGACGCGGGCGGGACGACGTCGGCGCAGACCCTGGACGGCCTCGCGAAGGCGGCGGCGTGCGGCCTGCCCGCTCTCGCGGACGAGCGCATCGAGGACATCGCCGAAGTGCTTCCGCTGTCCGCCGCCCTGTCCGAGCTGCTCGCCGGACTGGCGCTTCTGGACCGGCTACGGGCCGGTCACGTTCCGGGGCTCGACGCCGACGCCGCCCGTAGTGCCCGGGCCGCCGCCGTGGCCGAACAGCTCACGACGGCCGCAGTGCGGCAGGTCGACGGCCTCACGGGGTCGGAGGACCCCACGGACGCCGGCGCCCTGCTCGAACTCGCCCACCGTGCGGACCTGCTGGGCGGTATCCGGCTCACCGACGCCCTGGCCCGCCTGGCCGCCGACGGCTCTCCGCTGATGCGTGGCGCCGCCGGAGCGGTACGCGTGCTGCTCGGACAAGAGGACCCGCGCGGCTTCGGCGACCGGGTGGCATCCTGGGTCGACGGGGCCACCGACCCCGACGCGCGCTCCGCGCTCACCGCCCGGCTCAGCGGGCTGCTGGCCGCCGCCGGCCCCCTGCTGGAGGCTGCGGCACCCGCCCTGGAGCCCCTGCTCGACCGCGTCTGCGAGCTGTCCGACCGGGAGTTCCTCGAGCGGCTTCCCGCGCTGCGCGGCGGGTTCGACACACTGAGCCCAGCCGCCCGCGACCGCCTCCTGGCGGTCGTCGAGGAGCGCCTCGACGCCCCGGGCCTCGCCGACACCAACGGTGTCGACCCGGCCGCCCTCGCCGTCTGGACCCGGGCGGACCTGACGGCCCGGGACAGCCTGCGGTCACTGGGTCTGCTGCCCCCGCCGGGTGGCACCGCAGCCGGTGCACCGGCCCTGCATGCCGCCACGGCCTCCGACACCGCACCGGCTTCCGCGTCCGCAGACACCGCACCGGCCGCCCGTGCCCCCGCGGCCTCCGACACCGCACCGGCTTCCTCGGCCTCCCCCGAGGGCCAGGAGCGCTTCCTGGGCCCGGCCGACCGCTGGCGGCTGGTCCTCGGCCGTCGCACGGACCGGCTTCCCCCGTCCGCCGCCCCCTTGGCGACCGCTCTCGACGAGTTGTACGGCACCGGGCGCGGGGAAGGCAGCAGAGGAGACCTCGGCGGGGCGGGCGGCGGCCGGGAGGTGCCCTATCCCGGGGTACGGGAGTGGTCGCAGGAACTGGCGGCGCTGTTCGGACCGGGCATCCGCGAAGAAGTTCTGGCGGCCGCCGCAGCGTCGGGACGGCAGGACGTCCTCGGCGAGTTGGACGCGGACGGCGTGCGGCCCTCGGTCGACCTGCTGCGTACCGTACTGCGGCACGCGGGCGGACTTCCCGAGGCCCGGCTCGCCGCACTGCGCCCGCTCGTGCGGCGACTGGTCGACGCGCTGACCCGCCAACTCGCCACGCGGCTGCGCCCCGCCCTGCACGGCACCGCCCTGCCGCGGCCCGGCCGCCGGCCCGGTGGCGGCCTGGACCTGCCCCGCACCCTGCGCGCCAACCTGGCGACCGCACAGCGCGGCCCCGACGGCACGGTCCGGGTCGTCCCCGAGCGGCCCGTCTTCCGTACGCGTGCCAGGCGGGCCGCCGACTGGCGGCTGGTCCTGGTCACCGACGTGTCGGGGTCCATGGAGGCGTCCACCGTCTGGGCCGCGCTGACCGCCTCGGTGCTTGCCGGGGTACCGACGCTGTCCACGCACTTCCTCGCCTTCTCCACCGAGGTCCTCGACCTGACGGGGCACATCGACGACCCGCTGTCCCTGCTCCTGGAGGTCAGTGTCGGCGGCGGCACCCACATCGCGGCCGGACTGCGGCACGCACGCGAACTGGTCACCGTGCCGTCGCGCACCTTGGTCGTGGTCGTCAGCGACTTCGAGGAGGGCTACCCGCTGGGCGGGCTCCTCGCCGAGGTGCGCGCGCTGGTCGGGGCGGGGTGCCATGTCCTGGGCTGCGCAAGCCTCGACGACACCGGCCGGCCCCGGTACTCCACGGGAGTCGCGGGACAGCTCGTGGCCGCCGGTATGCCCGTCGCCGCCCTCAGTCCGCTCGAACTCGCCCGCTGGGTAGGGGAGAAGACCGCATGAGCCCGGAACTGCCTCCGGTCGCCCCGTCCGTCACCGCCGAACTCGTCGGGGCCCTGTCACCCCGGCTGCGCAAGCGGCTCGACGCGGGCGTCGCCAAACTCGCGGCGCGCCCGGCCGTCCGGGACGGCGACACCGTACGCATCGCCGTCGACGACGGCACCGACCTCGAAATCCACGCCCCCGGCGGGGTGGTGACCGGCACGGACGCGATCCGCTGCGGATGCCTGCTGGCCCCCGACTGCCTGCACCGCGCCGCCGCGGCCTCGGCGGCACCGGTCGCGGACGGGACTCCCACCGCGGACGGGGCCCCGGCCCCGGACGCCGTGGAGGAAACCGCCTCGCCCGACGGGGACGCCCCTGAGGGAGCGACGCCGGAAACCGCCACCGCCGAACAGCGCACCGCCGCACGGGTGCTGTACGACGCCGCGGCCACCGTGCTCGAGGCGGGTACGGACGGAGCCGGCGCCGTGCTCCAGGCGGAGCTGCTGCGGGCCGCGCACTCCGCGCGGCTCGCGGGCCTCCCCCGGGCCTTTGCCGCGGCGGTCTCCGTGGTCACCGCGGTGCGCGCGGCCCGCTCCGCCGACCCCGCCCACCGCCTCACCGACCTGGCCGGCGCCCACCGGGACGTCCTCACCGTCACCCACCGGCTGCCGCAGACCACGGGAGGGGACCTGACCCGACTGCGCGGCACGGCGCGGCAGCCGTACCGCCCGGACGGCTCACTGCGCCTGTACGGGCTCTTCTCCGAACCGGTGCTCACAGCGACCGGATACGCGGGTGCGGTGACCTGGACCGCCGACTCCGAGGGCCGCCTCCACACGGTCGCCGACGTGGCACCGGGCGGCCCCGGACGGGCGTCCGGGGCCGCCGACCGGGCCGTACGGATCGGCGACACCGCCCTGACGCATCGTGAACTGTCCCGTGCGGGCCTCGCCGTCTCCGGCGCCACCGTCTCGCCCACCGGCCGACTCGGCGCGGGGGCCGGGGTACGGGCGGTGCGCGCCTCCGGCGTCGCGTGGCACGCGGACCCGCTGGACCGGCTGTGGGCGGTTCCTGTCGCCCAGCAGGTCGCCCGGGCCCTCGACGGCGGCCACGACCTGCTGTTCCTCGATGTGACACTCTCTGGCACGGCCCGGGAGACGACGGGCGACTGCCTTCTGGCCGACAGCGACGGCCTGACCCTCCGGCTCGTCACGGCGCACGACAGCCCCGCCCTCCCCTATCGCGACAACCTCCGCCTCCTGGCCGCGGCCCCGGGCAGCCGGCTGCGGATCATCGCCCGTCTGACGCCGGGACCGCTCCCGCGCGCCCTGCTGCTCGCCGCCGAGCATCCCAGCGACCCCACCGCCCGGGTGGACCTCGGTCTGGACCGCCTCCAGCACGCGGACCTGCCCGCGCGGAGGATGCCACCCGTCACTGCCGCCGTGCCCGCCGTGGACGAAGCCCCGCTGCACCTGCTGCGGCGCCGCGTGCACCAGGCGGTCTCCGGAGGCCGCCGCGTCCTGGCCCTGCCCCGGAATGGTTCCGGTGACAGTGCCCGCCTCCGCCGGGTCGGCCTCACCACGGCGGGCGACCTGCTCGACGACCTCCACGCCGCCGCCGCGGACCGCTCCCGCGACGTCTTCGGTCGGCTGCTCCCGACGGACCCGGGCCGCTTCGCACGCGCGTGGCTGGCCGCCGCCGTCTACACCGACGAGGTGGAGCGGTCGTTGTGCGCAGCCGCGTGGAGCGCGTAGCGGTGACGTGCCGCCCCCTGCCGGCGATCGGACGGCCCGTCGACCGGCAGGGGCGCTGAACGGCTCGGCGCCGCTCTGTCCTTCGTCGTCCGCCGCTCTATCCTTCGTCGTCCGGCGCGTATCGCACGGCGGGAACGCCGTCCCCGGTCGGCAGTGCCTGTGACAGCCGCGGCAGCAGCTGCGCCGTGAGCAGGGTCGACAGGGCGGAGGTGTCACCGCTGCCCGGGCCGTCCGTACGGATCACCACCGGCTGCGGGGCGTGGGTGGCCAGCTCCGCGCCGACCTCCAGCCGGCGACGCGCCAGTTCGTACTGGAGCACCGCGGCGTTGTCCCGGTACGCCTGGGCGAGGGCGCGCTGCGCGCGGGCCTCGTTCTCGGCGGAGATGAGTCCGCTGCGTCCGCGCGTCTCGATCTCGAAACGCACGCGCTGCGCGTTGGTCTCCTGCTCCTCCAGCAGCTGCGCCACCGCCTCGCGCGCCCGGTTCAGCGCGGCCTTCACCTCGACGATGCGGGCGTCGCGGACCTTCTTGGCCCGCTCGATGTCCATGCCGAGACTGTCGATACGGCGCTTGCGGGTCAGACCCCACTCCTGCTCGTACGCGTGGCGTTCCTTCGCGACGCGCTCCCGTGTGGCGAGATGCTGCTGGTACTGGGTCGGCAGCTGCACGTCCGGGATGTTGCAGCCGGTGATGCGGACCCCGTAGCGGGACAGCTGGCGGTTGAGCAGCTCCTGCATGTCGGCGACGTCCGAACCGCGCAGGTCGTAGGCCCTCTCCGTACGCATCTGGCGCGCCCGCTGCCGGATCGCGTCCTGGACTGCGCTGGAGAGCACGAGGTCGAAGTTGCCCGCGCCGATGGTCCTCACGAACAGCACCGCGTCGGTGATACGGAACTTCAGGAAGAACTCGATCGACCGCAGCGGCACGTTCTCCCGGGTCGGGCAGGCCATGACGGGGGCGGAGTACGGGATCTCGGTGGCGGTGTCCACCACGAAGTCGACCCGTGACCACGGGTGCCACAGGTAGTGGCGGCCGGCCTGCAGGGTGTTGGTGACCGCGCCGTAGCGGGTCAGCACACCATTCGTGCCCTGCTCGATCTCCACGATCGAGGAGCGCCACCACCACAGGGCGCCCGCGAGCAGAAGCACGCAGCCGCCGGCGTAACCGAGGGTGGCGAGGGCACCGTAGGCGAGGTCGGCGACGTCGCTGCCCTCCGATTCCGCCTCCGCCTCCCGCAGGGTGAGCATCACGCCGGACAGAACGGCGAAGGCGCCGAGCCAGAGCGGGAGCATCCACCAGAGCCGGCGGCGGTGACGGGGAATGATGACCGGGATCAAGGTGCCGGCCTCGCCGCCGCGCAGCAGTTGCGCGATCTCGCTCCAGGGGGCGACCGCTTCGGAGATGACCGACCTGCGGTTCATACGTGCGGTGCTCACAGGGCGCCCTCCTCAGGCTCGGACGGGGTCGGGGACTCGGCAGGGGACCCGGCCGGGGACTCGGAGCCGGACTCGTGCTCGGCGCCGGGGCCGGAAGGCTCCGGCGTTCCGGGTTCGTCGCCCCGGACGGGCGATACCACCGGCCGGTCGGCCTCCAGCAGAGCGCTGATCTCCGTCTCGCGCTCCGCGATGCGAGCGGCGACCTCGGTCAGCCGGGCTCGCATGGTGGCCATGTCCGCGTCCGTGAACAGCTCCGTCCCGTGCTCGCCGATCAGCTCCTTGGCGAGTTGCAGGAAGTCGACTCCCGCGGACTCCCCGTGCTCCCCTGGGCCACCGATCCGCACCAGCCGCGGAAGGTGGTCCGCGACCTGCTCCAGGGTGTCCAGCACCTGCTGCTGGTAGCGGTACTCCAGGATCTCCGGTGCCTCGGCGGCCGTCACCGCGCGGATGTCGAGGGCCTGCGCCTCCAGGAGCGCCGCGTTGGCCTTCGCCTCCGACTCGGCCTGCACGTACCGCTGGCGGGCCAGCGCCTCGGCCCGGTTGGTCTCCCGCTCCACCGCGGTGTCCATCTGCGCCTGGTACTGCGCGATGTCCGCCTGGATCGCCGAGAGCGTCTCCTGGCGGGTCGCCAGCTCCTTGGTCAGGTCGCCCTCGTCCTGCTCCTTGCGGAGCTGGAGGGCGTACTCGTGGGTGTACGCCTCTTTCGCCACACGCACCATCTCGGGTGATGCCAGGTCCATGCGGTAGGCGCGGTCGGACGGCTCGGCGTGTGTGATGTTGGCGTTCGTCAGCTCCACGGCCGGCCGGAACTGCTGGTTCAGTTGCTCGATCAGGCGCCCGGTGTCCTCGCCGACCATGTCGTAGATGGCGGCGGCCTCCTGCTCGTAGATGAGGCTGCGGATGGTCTCGCTCACCGCGTTGCTCAGCTTCTCCTCGAAGCCCCGCACTGCGCCCAGCGTGTAGACGAACTCGGTGGGGTCGCTGATCCGGAACTGGATGAACAGGTCGATCGACGCCTTCACCCCGCCCTTGGTCGGCGCCTCGCGAACCGGTGCGTTGAACGGGTACTCGCGGGTGGTGTTGACGATGTACGAGACGCGCTTCCACGGGCTCAGCAGGATCACCCGGCCGGGGCCCACCACCTTTTCCAGCTTGCCGAAGCGGGTGATCAGCGCCTGGCAGCCGTCCGGGACCATCACCATGCCCTGGCGCGCCCAGACGAAGGCGACGGCCAGCACGGAGATCACCCAGTAGTGGATACCGAAGAGGGGGTGGGTGAGCAGGCCGTCTCCGGCCGCCGCGACGACGGCCGAGGCGACGGCGCCGAGCACGAGCAGCGACACGACCGGCAGCATGCTCAGGAAGGAGCGGCCGCGCGGCATCACCATCGGGCAGATGGCGTGCACCTGCTCGCCGTCCTCCTTTCGCTGTTCGCTGCGGTTGAGGGCCTCGCCCGCCTCGTCCAGCGGGACGGTCTTCTGCGCCATGACGGTGGCGATACTGCCGCCCTGTTCCCGGGCGGCGGGGAAGTCACCGGGGTCCATGCCCTCGTCCTGCGTCCCCTGACCGGTCTGGGCACCGGCCGCACCGGACTGCCGCCGGCCTCCGTCGTCACCGCTGCCACCGCTCGCACCGCCGGCGCGGCGGCGCAGCGTCTGCTCGGCGATCTCTTGCGGGCTCGCGCCTCCCGCGTACGCCCGTGCGGCTTCCCGCAGGTTCTGGGTCCGTGCCACGTTTCCCCCTTCGCTCTTGCTATCTACGGCCATCCCACACCATGGCCCCCGGCCGGGTACAGGGCAGGGTAGTCGTTTGCCGCGCGTTCCCGGCCCGGGGCAGGCACGGGACGCCGACGCGTACAGGCAGCGGGACGCAGCGAACGATGCGTCAACCGGCGCCACCGATAGGGCGTTTGGCCATGCGAACGGACACGCTCACCATCGCCTGGCAGGCCGCACTCACACCCCCGCGGCCATCCTCCTGCGGGTCCGCGCCCGGTCAGGGACCGGTCCGGCGACAGCGCGCGGGTCGGTCGAGTCGGAGTGTCACACAGGCAGTGCAGCCGGACGGCAGACCACCTTCCTCAACTGCTCACCATTCGCGGGCCAGGACAGCCCAGAGCTGACTGTCATGGCGGACGCCGTCGAAGGGCCAGGATGCGCGCCGCACGCCCTCGAGTGTCATGCCGAGCCTCCTTGCCACCGCGGAACTCCGGTCGTTGTCGGCGCGGCAGTGCCACTCGGCGCGGTGGATCCCACGGGTGAGGAACGCCCAGTCCAGGAGGGCGCGGCACGCCGCGGTGACCAGCCCGTGGCCCTCAGCGGACGGCTCGAGCCAGCAGCCGACCTCGCACGAGCCCGAGGCGGTGCTGAAGTCCGTGAACATCACGCCGCCGGCCAGGGTGCCGTCGAGCCGGATGCCGTAGAGACGGGCCCCGTCCGCGGCCTGGCGTTCGGCGTACCGGCGCAGTGTGGCGCGGGCTCCTTCGATGCCGTCGGTGACGAAGTCCGGCCCCACCCACGGCCGGATGTGCTCGCGGGCCCGGTCCATGTGGGCGGCGAACTCCTCTGCGTGCCAGACCTCCAGCGGGCAGAGGTGCGCGGTGTCCCGCAACGGGAGGGAGAACATGGGAACCTCGCATTGACACAACAAGCGTTATGGTTATGTACCGTTGCAGCATGCCACGCACCAAGGGGGATCACGAAGCCCGGCGACGCGACGTGTCGGAGGCGGTCTGGCGCGTGCTTGCCACGCACGGCTTCAGCGGGCTGACCCTGCGGGCCGTCGCCCGCGAACTCGGCGCGACCACCGGTCTGCTCACCCACTACTTCCCCACCAAGAACGACCTCGTCGCACACGCCCTCGACCTGCTCGAACACCGCAGTGCCGCTCGTCCCCGGCGTGCCGCCCGGCGGGGTCTGCCGGCGGTCAGGGCCGCCCTGCTCGACATTCTGCCGCTGACCGCCGAGGACACCGCCGGCAACCGGATCCGGGTGTCCTCGTGGGACACCGCGCTCGCCGACGCCGCGCTGAGCGACGACTACGGCCGCAAGTACGCCCGGAGCCGCGAGAAGCTGCGCGACTTGGTCGCAGACGCCCAGCAGTCGGGTGAACTGCCCGCCGGAGATCCGGGGCGCATCGCGGCCGGCGCCCAGTCCTTCGTACTCGGTCTGGTCGTCCAGGCGCTGTTCGACCCGGTCGCGTTCACGCCCGACCGCCAGACGCAGTTGCTCGACGACTACCTGTCCGCGCTGGCCTCCCGGCCCCCGGCGGCCACGGCGCCGACGGCCACTGCGACCGGCTCGCCCGCCACGGGCCCACCGGCGAGTTCAGGCTCGTGACCGGCGCGGGCTGCCGGGTGAGGGACGCGGGCCGGGTCGTCCAGTGACCGGTTCACGGCAGAGCACCGCGTGGCGGCACCCGGGGGAAGTGAACACGGCCCGCAGCGTCGTCCGTGCACGCACCGGGTCGAATTTCGCGGTGCCGGTCCTCTTGCTGCCCTGCGGCGGCTACGCACTGGCCCGGACCGGGTCCCAGACGGCACTACGAACGCGGGTGCCCGAAGTGAACATCGGGTGCCCGCTCGGAGGCGGTGCGTGTCCGGGCGCCGGTGCCACCTGCGCGGCGGCGCCACGCCCGTACACGCATCGCGCGGCGTCAGACGTCGAACGTGGCGACGGCGTGCAGCCCCGCGTGGTGGAGTGTGCGCTGTACGCGACGGTTCGGGTGGGAGACGACGACGCTCGGGGCGTTCACGCCACTGGCGGCGCGGAGCAGGGCATAGGCGCACACCAGGTCGATCCGCTCCAGAGCACGCATGTCGAACACCCACAGCCGGGCGCCACGCAGGCGCGGGTCCTGCAACTGCTCTTCCAGGGCGCGCGCCATCGAGGAGTACAGAGCGCCACGGAAGATCACGTCGACGCGTTCACCGTGGGAGGTGACGGTCACAGGGTGCTGCTGTCCACGCGGGGTCGAGGCGATCATGGTTCTCCTCCGATGCACGGGCGACGCCGACGCACCCTCACGGAGGGCTGCGCCCTATGTCCGGGATACACCCTTCAAGTGAACATCCGGCTGCTCGTGGGTCACGAGTCCGGTCACCGGCCGCTCCGTCGCGGCCCCCGAGGACTTCACGGTCAGTCGTTCACGGGCGGTCTCCTGTGGTTCCGCCGGGAAGCGAGTCGGCGAGGTACGCGGCAAGGTCGGGGCAGTCGGGAGCGAGCAGGTGCCGTACCCGTGCGTCGCGTTCGTGGAGGATCGGCGGCAGTTCCCGGACGCAGCCGATCAGCGACCGGTCCAGTCGGACGAAGTGCGTCGGGTCGCGGTCGGGGCAGCCCAGCACCGGCTGGCCCGCCGCCCCGCCGAAGTGCAGGACGTTCGCCCCACACCCAGCTGTACACGTTGAGCTACGTCCCGTCGTCCCCTCCCCTGTGGCGGACGACGAAGGCCGTGGGCGGCGTGCCGCCCGGCTCGGGCAACAGCTCGGGAAGGATCGCGCCCTCGCGCCGCGAGCCGCCGCCCGGCTCACCGGGGCGGCGGCCCGGGCCCTGGCCGAGACCGGTACCGCGGAACCGGACGGCTGGATCAGGGCGGTGCTGCCCATCGAGTCGCTCGATCACGCCCACAACGGATTCCTCGCTCTCGGCGCCGACGTCGAGGTGCTCGAACCGGCGGAACTGCGGTCCCGCCTCGCGGCCACGTCGCGTGTCCTGGCCGCCCGGCACGCATCGGCCTGACGCGGACCGCGCCGCCTGATCTCCACGGCCCGGACCTGATGGCGTCCGGCCTCCCCCGACGGGCGCTTCGGCGAGGCCGCCGGTGCGGATGGCCGAGTTCGGTGCGCTGGTAGCCTGGGAGGACGCTTCGACGTTGCCGGGGCCCGCACCAGAGCGTGCGGGCCCCGCCTCGTTCCGGGCGCCAGACCAGGGAAGGGTCCCCATGAACACCAAGCCGTCAGCCCCGGGGCACGCGGGTGCCGGCACGCCACGGGCCGTGGCACCGCGAGGTGAGCTCTCGGCGAAGACACTGACCCCTGGCTCCCCGCCCGCCACGTCCTTCGCCGAGCTGGGCCTCCCGGCGGAAGTGGTGCGGGTGATGACCGGCCTCGCGGTGACGGAGCCGTTCCCGATCCAGGCGGCCACCCTGCCGGACGCGCTGCGCGGCCGGGACGTCCTCGGCCGTGCGCGGACCGGCTCGGGCAAGACCCTCGCCTTCGGGCTGGCGCTGCTCGTCCGTACGGCAGGCAGGCGCGCCGAGCCGAAGCGGCCGAGGGGGCTGGTGCTGGTACCCACCCGGGAACTCGCGCAGCAGGTCGGCGACGCCCTGGAACCGTATGCCCTGGCGCTGAAGCTGCGGCTGGTGACGGCTGTCGGCGGGCTGTCGATCGGGCGCCAGGTGACCGAGCTGCGGGCCGGCGCCGATGTCGTCATCGCCACACCGGGTCGGCTCGCCGACCTCGTGGCACGCCGGGACTGCCACCTCGACCAGGTGCGGATCACGGTGCTGGACGAGGCGGACCAGATGTGTGACATGGGGTTCCTGCCGCAGGTGTCGGAGCTGTTGGAGCACGTGCCCGCCGAGGGACAGCGAATGCTGTTCTCGGCCACGCTCGACCGCAACGTCGACGAACTGGTCCGCCACCACCTCCACGACCCCGTGCTCGCCACCGTCGACCGGGCGGCGGGCGCGGTCACCGCGATGGAGCACCATGTGCTGCACGTCCACCCCGCGGACAAGTACGCGACGGCCACGGAGATCGCGGCCAGGGACGGGCGGGTGCTGATGTTCCTTGACACCAGGCACGGCGTCGATCAGTTCACCCGCCATCTGCGCGGCTGCGGAATCCGGGCCGCGGCGCTGCACAGCGGGAAGTCGCAGCCACAGCGCACGCACACGCTCGCACAGTTCAAGAGCGGTGACATCACCGTGCTGGTGGCCACCAACGTCGCAGCGCGCGGTATCCACGTCGACGGCCTGGACCTCGTCGTCAACGTCGACGCGCCCGCCGACCCCAAGGACTATCTTCATCGGGGCGGCCGCACGGCACGTGCGGGTGAGTCGGGCCGCGTGGTCACCCTCGTCACCCCCGGCCAGCGGCGTGACGTGAACCGGATGATGTCCGATGCCGGTGTCCGGCCGGCGGTCACCCAGGTGCGCTCCGGCGAGGAGAAACTGACCGGCATCACCGGAGCGAAGCGTCCGCCCGTGGTGGCCAAGGACGCCGGCGGCAACGCACCCTTCCGCGGCCTGGGCACCCGGCCGGGCCGCGCCCCGAAGGAATCACGCAAGAGCGCCGAAGCCCGCAAGGTCGCGGAGGCCCGTAAGGCCGCCCGGGTCCGCAGAGGCCGCTGAGCAGCCGCCGGCTACCATGCCCGGTGGGCCGCGCAGGCTCTGTGTGACACCTCGCGATTGCTGCGGCATCACGCTGGGGCTACGGGCGGAGTCGACGGCCCGGCCACGTCAAAGGGCAGGGTCAACGGGCCGGCCACGTCAAAGGGCAGGGTCAACGGGCAGGGTCCAGAAGGACCTTCAGGACACCGTCGGCACGGCTGTTGTACAGCTCGTACGCCGCAGGGCCCTCGGAGAGGCCGAGGCGGTGGGAGACCACGGCCTCCGGTGTGAGCCGTCCGGCCTGGGTGAGTGCGATCAGGGCAGGCAGCTCGTAGTGGACCGAGCACAGCCCGATCGCGAACTCCAGCTCCTTGATCTGGGCCATTCCCATGTTGAAGGGGAATGCCGTGTTCTGGCTGACCCCGACGACGCTGACCCGGCCGGCCTGCCGGACGGTTCCGAGGGCCAGCTCGATGGTGTCGTCAGAACCGACGGCCTCCACCACGGCGTCCGGCCCGCGTCCCGCGGTCATGTCCCGTACGGCGGTCGGCGCGTCCTCGCCCTCCACCGGCTCGACACCCAGGGTGGCGGCGAAGGCGCGGCGGTCCGCGATCGGGTCCACGCCCAGCACCCGGGCAGCGCCCATGGCGAAGGCGGACTGCGCGGCCATGAGGCCGACCGGGCCGAGACCGATGACCAGCACCGTTTCGCCGGGCTGGATACGGGCGCGGCGGCAGCCGTACCAGGCCGTTGGGGCGTTGTCCGTCAGGACAGTGGCGGCTTCGTCGGAGATGCCCTCCGGCACATGCACCAGGTTGACGTCGGCATGGGGCACGGTCACGGACTCGGCCTGGCTGCCCTGGAGTTGCGGGCTCACTCCGTAGCACAGGTCCATCAGGGACTCGGCGTGCTCGCACCTGGCGGTGAAGCCGGCGGCGCACGTGCCGCACCGGGTGCAGCCGGCGGAGGCGGGAACCAGGACCCGGTCGCCGGGTTTGAAGCGGGTGACCTGGCTGCCGGTTTCGGCGACCACGCCGACGCACTCGTGTCCCGGGGTGTATCCGGTCTCCGGGCTGAAGCCGTGACCGTCGTAGATGTGCAGGTCGCTGCCGCAGATGCCGGCCGTGGTGACCTGCACGACCACGTCGGTGGGGCTGGTGACGGCCGGGTCGGGAACCTCTCCGTAGCGGATGTCGTGGCGGCCGTGATAGCTGAGGGCCTTCATGGTTTCCTCCGTCCGGGCGCGGGCGGCGCCGGTGCAGCACGAGGACGCCGGAGGGGCGAGGTACAGAACGCCGGGACCGGTGTCGACGTCCAGGGCATTGACCGCCCTCCTCGCGCCTCAGACGCTAGGATCGATTTTTAATGCGACCGTATCATTTGGGCATGAGGGGAACCACCGCCCGTGACACCCCAGGAAACGCGCGCCAAGGCCGCACCGTCCCGGAGCCGGGAGCTTCGTGACACCCGCGGCAAACTCGTCCGGGCCGCCGAGCAGTTGTTCGCCGCGAAGGGTGTCGTCGGTGTGTCCCTCAGCGAGATCAACAGAGCCGCAGAGCAGCGCAACGCGACGGCCTTGCAGTACCACTTCGGCGACCGGACGGGTCTGCTGCGGGCGGTGCTCGACAAGCACCTGCCGGCGGTGGACGCCCGCCGGGAAGTCCTGCTGCAGCAGTACGAGGACAGCGGGACGGCCGATCTGCGCTCGCTCGCCACCGCACTGGTGCTGCCGGCCGCCGCGAAACTCGCCGATCCCGACGGCGGCCGCGAGTTCCTCCAGATCACGGCCGAACTGCTCAACCGGCCCGAGCCGCGGGTCGAGCTCGTCCTGGCGGAAGGGCCCACCCTCCTCGCGTGGCGACGCCTGCTGGAGCCTCTGCTGACTCCCGATGCGACAGCGGTGCTTCACACCCGCGTCACCGCCATGCGCTTCTGCCACGCCGAACTCGCGGCGCGTGCCGCTGCCCGCCCTCGCGGGGACGACCGGTTGTTCACCAGCAGGCTGGTCGATCTGGTCAGCGCGCTGCTGGCGGCACCGGTGTCCGAGCAGACCGCACGACTGCTGCACGAACGGAACGTGAAGGACCGGACCGGCCGGCCGGCCGCAGCCCGCTGACGGCCCTCGCGCCCGCGTGAGCCCGCAACCCGCACGCCCGCGTGACCGCTTTCCGACCGGCTCGCCGTCTCAGACTGAACACCCCGGTGCACCCGGGGCCCGCTCGCTCGCCTGCGCGGGCCGGGGCCGGGGCTGCGGCACCGCGTCGTGGGGAGAGCGAACACGCGGGATGTCCGTCCGTGAGGGGCCGCTTCACCGAGCCGGCGCACCACTTCGGACGTGGCAGCGGCGGTGGATCCCGGGCGTTGCGCCCGGCACCCGTCGGTTCCGGGTCCGCCTGCCGGTGGTCGGGGCGCGCTGAAGGTCGGGCGAGCGTGGCCGGCCGGCCACGGGAAGTCCGCGGCGTGGCGGCGAAACACGTCGGTCCAAGCGGCTCAGGCCAGCGCGTTCACCGCCGCGGTGAAGACGCGTGGCAGTCGTTCGGCCGCGGGCACGATGAGCGGTGCGAGGGCCGGTTGCTGCCGAGCACGCAACAGGAAGGCCGTCAGCAGGCGGTGACGGCGGGTCACCCGGTTCCAGTCGGTCTCGTAGCGGTCCGGCGTGCCGCGGCGCAGGTTGCCGACCAGGGCTTCGGCGCCCGTGAGGGCCAGGGAGAGCCCCTCTCCGGTCAGGGCGTCGATGTACCCGGCGGCGTCTCCTACGAGGAGCACCCGGCCGTGGAGCCGGGTGCTCGCCTTCTGGCGCAAGGGGCCCGCGCCTCGCACCGTGGTGACGGCTGCGTCGGGCGGCAGGCGGGCCGAAAGCTCGGGGAAGCCGGCGAGTTGGGTTGCGAAGGGGACACGTCGTGAGGTCAGCAGGGCGATGCCGACGAGTTCCGGGCCGAGGGGGGTCACGTACGCCTCGCCGTACGGGCCCCAGTGCACCTCCACGCAGGACGACCACGGGGGCACGGCGTAATGGCGGCGCAGCCCGTACCTGGGCGCCCCTCGGGACGGGACGCCCAGGCCGAGGGAGCGGCGCAGCGGCGAGTGCAGGCCGTCCGCGGCGACCAGCCACCGGGCGCGCAGCCCCGTACCGGGAACGAGCACGCCGGTGGCGTCCTGCCGCACTTCCCCGACCCGCAGCCGCACCACGGGGACGCCGGCCTCGCGGACAGCCCGGTGCAGGGCCCCGTGCAGGCTGGTGCGGCGCACTCCGAGGCCGGGGCCGTGCCGGAAGTGCGCCTGGGCCCGCCGGGGCCCCTGGACGTAGCGGATGCCCTTGATCGGCCGGCCGGGGACGTCGACCCCGAGCGCGGCGAGGATCCGCACGGCGCCCGGCATCAGCCCTTCGCCGCACGCCTTGTCGACGGGCGCGACGCGCGGCTCGGCCACGACGGTGTCGAAACCCGCGCGGGCCGCGTGCAGGGCGGTCGCAAGGCCGGCGGGACCGCCTCCGACGATGACCAGGTCGTGACGGCCGCTCACGCCGGCACCGCCCGGGTGGGGGCGTTGTCGGCGCTCACGCGGGTGCCACCAGGGTGAGCGCCGCGTTCTCCGCGCTCACGCGGGTGCCGCGAGGGTGAGCGCCGCGTTCTCGCAGCGGATACGAACGGTCAGCAGCACCGCGTTGGCCGCCGTGAACAGCGCCGCGGTCAGCCACGCCGAGTGCACCAGGGGCAGTGCGGCGATCTCCACGACGACGGCGACGTAATTGGGGTGCCGCACGAACCGGTAGGGACCGGCGTCGATCAGCCGGGTGCCGGGAACGACGATGACGCGGGTGTTCCAGTACCGCCCGAGGGTCGTGATGCACCACCAGCGCAGTGCCTGGGCGAGGAGGACCAGCGCCAGCATGGGCCATCCCAGCGCGGGAAGGAACGGCCGGTGGGCGAGCACGGGCTCGAGCAGACAGCAGGCCAGCAGGCCGGTGTGGAGGACGACCATCGCCGGGTAGTGACCGCGACCGTGCTCCACGCCGGAGCGGGCGAGTGTCCAGGCGGCGTTGCGCCGGGCGACGACGAGTTCACCGACGCGTTCTGCGGCGACGGCGAGGACGAGAAGCGTGTACCAGGGCATGTGGACCACTCACCAACGCAGCAGGACGAGTTCGGAGCAGAATCCCGGGCCCATCGCGAGCAGCAGGCCCCAGGTGCCGGGCTCGGGACGACGGGTCTCGCACGTGTTCTGGAGGATGTGCAGCACGGAAGCGGACGACATGTTGCCCACCGTCGCGAGCGAGTTCCACGCGGTGTCCAGGGCGCTGTCGGGCAGGCCGAGGACCTCGGTCACGGCGGACAGGACCTTGGGACCTCCGGGATGACACACCCAGGCCCCGATGTCGTCGGTCGTGAGACGGTGGTCGGCCAGGAAGTCCCGCAGGTGGGTACCGAAGTGGCCGCGCACGATGTTGGGGACACCGGCGCCGAGCACGATGCGGAATCCGCTGGCTCCGATGTTCCAGCCCAGGAGCTGTTCGGTGTCCGGATACAGGTGGCTGCGCGTGGCGACCACGGTCGGTCCTCCGTCGAGGCCGGTGGTGCGGCGGCCGCGTGCGACGACGGCTGCCGCGCCGTCTCCGAACAGGGCGCCGGCGACGAGGTTGGCGTGGGAGTCGTCACGCTGCTGGAGCGTCAGTGAGCACAGTTCGACGGTGAGCAGCACAGCGGTGTCGTCCGGGTGGCCGCGGAGGTAGTCGTGCAGCCGGGCGAGCCCCGCGGCACCCGTCACGCACCCGAGGCCGAACACGGGGACCCGTTTGACGTCGGGCCGCAGCCCTACGCGTCCGGCCAGTCGGGCGTCGAGCGACGGGGCGGCGATACCGGTGATGGAGGTGCACACCAGCAGGTCGACGTCGTACGGTTCGAGCCCTGCCTCCTTGAGCGCGCCGGTGAGGGCTTGCTCCGCGAGGTCGAGTCCGGCGGCCATCCATGCGTCGTTCGACTGCCCGAAGTCGCCGAGGCCCGCGTACCGCTCGATCGGCAGGGCGAGATGCCGTGTGCGCACCCCGGCGGACGCGTGGAGGCGGCGCAGGAGAGCGCGCTCGGCACCGGGCGCAAGGCAGAGGTCGCCGATCGGCTCGGTGAGATCGTCCTGGGTGTAGCGGTGTGGCGGCAGGGCGGTGCGGACCGCGAGGATCGTGGTGGCCGCGGCGCTCGCGGCCGTCCCGTCCGGCAGACCGCGAGGGGAAGGGGCATCGTCGACCATCACAGGAACACGCATGCCGGTAATGCCCTTCTTGTTTCGAATACCTGATTACCTTGCCCTCGTGTCTCTACACCCCGTTGTCGCCCTTCCCCGAACGACACACCGTGTTCCCGCGCTGTGGCGCTCCTGCCATCTCGGACCGGCGCTGGCCGTGACGGTCTTCGCGACCGCGCTGGCCGTGACGGCCGGGAGGGGGGCCACGGGCTCCGCCGCGGTGGCCGCGGCCGTGCTGGCCGGCCAGCTGTCGGTGGGCTGGTGCAACGACGCGGCCGACGCGCGCCGCGACACGCTCTGCGGGCGCCGCGACAAGCCCGTGGCGAGCGGGGAGCTGTCGCCGCGGACGGTCGCCGTCGCGGCCGGGGCGGCCCTGGTGATGTGCGTACCGCTCTCGCTGCTCAGCGGCGCCGCGGCGGGAGCGGCGCACCTGGGGATGGTGGCCATCGCCTGGGCCTACAACCTGTGGCTCAAACACACGGTGTTCTCGCCGCTGCCGTACGCGGTCGCCTTCGGCTCGCTGCCGGCCTTCGTCACACTCGGGCTGCCGTCGCCGGCCTGGCCTGCCTGGTGGGCGGTGACGGCAGGGGCGCTGCTCGGTGTGGGGGCACATGCCGTCAATGTGCTTCCCGACATCGACGACGATCTCGCGGCCGGCGTGCGCGGCCTGCCGCAGCGCTTGGGGCGGGCGGCGTGCCGGTGGCTGACTCCGTCGGTGATGCTGGCAGCCATGGGCGTGGTCATGGCGGGACCGCCCGGGCCGATCGGGGCGACGGGCTGGGCACTCGCGACGGCGGCCGGCATCGTGGCCGTTTCGGCCACGGCCGTGCCGTGGCCGGTCCGCAGCCGGTGGCCCTTCCGGGCCGCGATCGCGGTGGCGGGCGCGGCTGTGGCACAACTGCTGCTGCGGGGACCGGACATCGTCTGATCAGGACGCGGCGCCGCACCGCCGCGGTGGTGCGCGCAACAGAGGCCGGGGCCCTGGCCCTGCGGCCAGGGCCCCGGGCACACCATCAGGTCGACGGCGTTGGGTGCCTCCGGGCGGACCCGCCGCGGACCGGGGCGTCGTCGGCCGCTCGAAGATGCTCCGGGATCAACTGGCCAAGGCACTGAAGGACCGGGCCACCGACGCTTGCACCGCCGCCGGCCAGGTCGCACTCACCGTCGCCTTCACGGTCCAGTCACAGAGACCGTCGACACAGTGCGCGTCGCCGTCACAATGGACGGTCTATCGCTCGGACCGCTTCCTGCCGAGGAGCACCGTGACGACGCATACGACCGTGACGGCGGCCAGAGCGGCCAGGACAAGGCCGCGGTGCTCGTTCGCCGCTGCCGCCGCGTGTGTGGCCTTCTCGCGCACCGGTTCGGGCGTCTTGACGCGTGCAGCCTGCAGCGCGTGCGCCGTCGTGTCGTGGACCTGGTGTTTGACCTCCGTCCCCTTCTGCCGGGCCTGCACCTTGGCCTCCCCCGCCTTCTGCCGGGCCTGTGCCTTGACGTCCGCCTTGGCGGCGAGTGCTTCGACCGTGTGCGCGAGTTCTTCGCGGGTGGCCCGGGCCTGCTCGCGCAGTTCGTCGGGGGTGGGGTCCTGTCCGCTGGGGACGTTGTCGGTCATCGGTGTGCGCTCTCCTTGATCTGGGCGATGTCGGCCTTGACGTTGTCGACGGCCTGCTGGGGTGCGGGCGGAGCCCCCTGTTCGATCTGCTTCTTACCGGCGACGGCAAGAACCCCGGCCACCGCGAAGAGCACGACCATGACCACGAGGGCGGACAGCCACAGCGGCCAGACGAGGTCGAGCGCGATGACGACGGTCGCGACGAGAGCCTGCAGCGCGAGGACGGCGACGAGTCCGGCGCCGCCGAACAGCCCACCGCCCAGACCGAACCGCTTGCCCTTCTGCTTCATCTCCGCCTGGGCCAAGCGCATTTCCTGGCGTACCAGCTGGGAGATCTGCTCGGACGCCTGCTTGACCAGCTCCCCCACCGAGTCGTCCCGGTGAGGGTCCGTGGTTCCCGGTGACCTGTCCATGCCGTCCTGTCCTCCTGTGCCGAAGTCTCCTGCTGCCACTGGGCGCGTACCCACCCGTCCGTCAGTCGTCACGGCGGTCGTCGGGACCGGGGCCGGTGCGTCCCATGCCTCTGCGGTCCTCGTCGGTCCACTTGCGGGTGTCACGGGGTTCGACGTACGGCTCCTCCATGTGGGGGTGCCCGCCGATGACGGCCCGCTCCCTGGCCAGCTCCGCGTCGAACTCCAGGCCCAGCAGGATCGCGAGATTGGTGATCCACAGCCAGACGAGGAAGATGATGACGCCTGCCAGGGTGCCGTAGGTCTTGTTGTAGGAACCGAAGTTGGCCACGTAGGCCGCGAAGCCGACGGAAGCCGCCAGCCAGATCAGCAGCGCCAGCAGGCTGCCCAGGGACACGAACTTGAAGCCGCGGCCCTTGGCGTTCGGTGCCGCCCAGTAAAGGATCGCCAGCATGATCGTGACCAGCACCACCAGCACGGGCCACTTGGCGATCGACCACACCGTCAGGGCGGTGTCACCGACGCCCAGGGCGGTGCCGATCTGACGGGCAAGGCCGCCGGTGAGGACGACGATCAACGCGCTCACGCTGGCCAGGACCAACAGCGCCAGGGTCAGGCCGACACGTACCGGCAGCACCTTCGAAACGGGCCTGCCCTCGGGCACGTCGTAGACGGTGTTGGACGCTCGGATGAACGCCGCCACATAGCCGGACGCCGACCACAGGGCGCCCAGCAGGCCGATGATCGCGAACACGGAGCCGACCCCGGCGCTCCCCTGCAGCTGGGTCACCGCGTTGGTGAGCACGTCCCGGACCGCGCCCGGCGCGAGCTCTTGGATGTTGTCCACGACGGCCTGCGTGGCTGAACGGCCGACGATCCCGAGCAGCGAGATCAGCACCAGCAGGGCCGGGAAAAGCGACAGGATGCCGTAGTACGTCAGGGCTGCCGCCCGGTCCGTCAGGTCGTCCCGCTTGAACTGTTCGAGCGTGCGTTTCAGTACCGCCGCCCACGACGCCTTGCCCATTGCCGTCGGGGTGTCAGGCGCCTCGCGTTCCCCCTGCCGGCCTTGACCGGCGTCCCGCCCGCCGCGGCCGGCTCTGCGCGCATCCCCTGCGCGCTCTCTGCTGTTCCCACCACTGCGTTCACCGCTGTACTCACTGGACATAGGATCCGAGTAACCGGCCCGGTCCCGCCTACGCCGGCTTTGCCCGACTTTCATTCCGACGGAGCACCGGCACCCGTCCCGGCCCGCGGCCGTGCCGACGGATCACCGGTGAACACCGCCCGTGACCGCAGTGCGGCCGGGCCGCGGGCGCTGCAGCCCGGCCCGTTCGTCGTCGGAAAGCACCGTCGGCATCTCCGGAACGGACGGCGCCCACCGGCCCCCGGGCGGGATCGCGCGCGTTCACGCGGTCCTGCCCGGATGGCCGGTGGGCGCTTCCCTGCCGCGAGCGGCGGCGGGAGGGGCGGCCGGTCCGGCAGTGGTGGTCCTCAGGCGTACGCCCGCTGCCCCGGCCCCGGCACGTTTCGGAAGCGGAACGGCTCCGGCTCGCGGCCCGCTTGGACGAACCAGCATTCCCCGGCGTCGTCGCCGGTGACGATGCGCAGCACCGTGTCGGCGACCACCTCGGCGGGGATGACCGGCATGCCCTGCTCGGAGAGCATGCCGCGCAGCGGGTCGATGATGCGCGACTCGGCGTAGCCCGGGCAGATCGCATTGAACCGGATGCCCTCGGGGGCCAGCGCCGGTCCCAGTGAACGGGCCAGACCGACCACGGCATGCTTGTTGGCGCCGTACAGGGGGTCGAGCGGTACGGAGGCCAGTCCGGCCAGGGACGCGGTCGCCACGATCGCCCCGCCGCCACGTGCCCGCATGGCCGGCAGGACCGCGTGGGCGCCGAAGACGACGCCGTCGAGGTTGGCGCCCATGGCCCGGCGGTAGAGTGCCAGGTCGAAGTCGTCGCCGACGCCGCAACCCGTCGACACTCCCGCGTTCAGGAAGGCGATGTCGACACCGCCGCAGCGCTCGACGGCGAAGTCCACCAGAGCGCGGTTCGCGTCGAGGTCGGAGACGTCGCAGGGCCGGAAGCTGCCGCCGACGATGTCGGCCACCTCCCGGCCGCCCTCCACGTCGAGGTCGGCGACGACGATCTCGGCGCCCGCCTCGGCCAGCGCCAGCGCCGTGGCCCGGCCCAGTCCGCTCGCACCGCCCGTGACGATCGCGACCTTGCCGTGCAGCGGTGCCGCTCCCCGGCCACCCGGGGCGTTCCGGCCCTCGGCGGTCATGCCAGCTCCAGCACGAGCTTGCCGACGTTCTCGCCCCGGAAGAGCATCTGCAGCGTCTCGGGGAAAGCGTCCACCGAGCCCTTCACCACATGTTCCTTGACCTTGAGCCGGCCCTCGCCGATCCAGCCGGCTATCTCCTGCCCGGCCCGGGCGTAGCGCCTGGCGTAGTCGAAGACCACGAAGCCCTCCATGCGGGCCCGGCGCACCAGCAGGGACAGATAGTTCGACGGGCCGCTGACCGGTGTCGCGTTGTTGTACTGGCTGATCGCGCCGCAGATCACCACGCGGGCGTTCATGGCCAGCCGGGTGAGGGCCGCGTCGAGAATGTCCCCTCCGACGTTGTCGAAGTAGACGTCGATGCCGTCCGGGGTGTGCTCGCGCAGCGCACGCTTCACGTCGCCGGCCCGGTAGTCGATCGCCGTGTCGAAGCCCAGCTCGCCGGTGAGCAGCGCGCACTTCTCGGGCCCTCCGGCGATACCGATGACGCGGCAGCCCTTCACCTTGGCGATCTGGCCGACCATGGTCCCGACGGCACCCGCCGCGCCGGAGACGACGACGGTCTCGCCTTCCTTGAGGGCGCCGACGTCCAGCAGTCCGAAGTACGCGGTCATGCCGGGCATACCGAGGGCGCCGAGGTAGGTGGAGGGCGGCGCGAGCGAGGTGTCGATCTTCAGTGCGCCCTTGCCGTCGGACACGACGTACTCCTGGACACCGAAGGTGCCCACGACGTGATCACCGGGCTGGTAGCCGGGGTGGTTGGAGGCGGTCACCTCGATGACCGAGCCCGCACGCATCACCTCACCGAGTCCGACGGGCGGGAGGTAGGACGGGCGGTCGTCGAGCCAGCCCCGCATCGCGGGGTCCAGCGAGATGACACGCGTCCTGCCCGCGAACTCGCCGGGGCCGGGTGCCTCCACGGGTGCGGAGACGTGTTCCCAGTCCTCTGGTTTCACGTCACCCACGGGGCGGGCTGCCAGGCGGACCTGGCGGTTGGTCGCAGACATGAAGCCTCCTGTTCGTCCATGAACCCCTTGACCATACCGACCAGTAGGTACGTCCGCGACTGTGAGGTGCGTCACATGCCCGCCGACGACGACCGCCCCGGGCCGGAGCACCGCCGGGAACCGGCCGAAGCCTCCCGGCCGGAGCAGGTCGGGCGGCCCGCCCCACCCGGCCACGGGAGCCGGAAAAGGAGTCGGAGCCGGAGCGAGCGGCGCGGTTGGAACGCATTCACGCCTGTCGAAGGACCGGCATCGTCGGCGATGACCTGGTCATGGCCCATTGAGGGCTCCGCCGTCCGCGCGGGTCGACCGGGGAGCAAGGAGTCGTCTGCGGGCCGGGCGCCGGGCAGACATGTCCCCACGTACACACCGATGGCCGCCTTCGGGGCCGACGTGTCGCAGGCCGGCGGCTGGGCACTTGCACCAGGCGGCCGGAAGTCCGGCCGCAGCCGGTGGACGGGGCGGTCGGCGACGACCTGGGGAAGCCCTTGACCGTTCTGGAGGTGCACCGTATGACCGGTCCCGATGACCGGTCCCGCGACGCCACGACACGGCGCATCGACGGCCTGCGCAACACCCTGTGGTTCTGCCGGCTGCGCCGCCCGGCGCCCTCCGCGCTCCGCCGCACCCTGTTCCTCGCCCGTACGGTCCCCGCGACCGCACGTCGTTGCGCGCCGTCGGCGCAGCACTCACGGGCCCCCCGGGTGATCCGTGAAAGGCGCGTCGTACCACCGGCCATCGAGCAGCGGCTGACGCTTTTCGAGAAGGTGCAGCGGCACTCCACTGCCCGCCGGTACGTCGGCTGATCCGGCGAGACCCGACCCGGCACAGCGGCGGTCGTACCTCTTCGACGGAACGGGCTGCTGCGCCACAACGCGGAAAGGGGGCACGACGTGCGGCATCGAGGCCGGGGCGGTGCACTCGCCCACCCCCGCGAGGGCGGTGCGTTGTGGCGCAGCCCCCGGGGATCATCGCCGCAGCACGACCGGGACATCGGTGCGAGCCGCGGCGGTCTCGTTCGGACGGATCGGGAGGCGGGCCGGGTGGAGCGGCTACGACTCGTAGTCCTCCGGCTTGACCCCCGCCTCTTCCATCGCTTCGCGCATGGTGCGGCCCGAGGCGTCGGGGGTTTCCCTGCCCGTCTCCTTCTTGTTCCTGTTCTCGTCCTCGATCTTCTCCGGGCGGGTGATCACATCGTCGGTCGTGCTGGTCTTGCGCCGGTTCTCCTCGGGTACGGTCATCTCTCTCATTCCTCAGGTACGCAGGCGGTTCGTCGGCCGGGTACCCGGCCGACAAGGTGCCGAACACGCGAGGGGCGCCCGGCTCGGCGTGCGCACCGGCGGCCGCCGTACCACCCGTCGGCCCGTCGCGTACGGTCGGCACCACCACTGCGGCCGAGCCGACCGGGGCCGTGCCGAGGGGGTCGGAGATTGCGTCTTCCCCGGTGGGAAACCTCTGCACGTCCTGCCGCGAGAAGCGCCACCGGCCCTTGCGGACATCAACACCGGGGCGCAGACCGGCGGCAGCACCGCCCAGGGGGGCGACGCACCGGACCACGTCCGCGCTGCCGGCCGTCGCGTCCGACTCCCGTATGCCCGGCTCCAGACGGCCGGAGGCGGGCCTTTGCCCGGGCCGGACGCCCCCGGGCCGGGGCCGGTGGGTGTCAGGACCGGTTGTGCTCGACCTCGTGGCCGGATCGTTTCGCGGGTTCGTCCTTGTCGGCGGGGATTCCCGCGACGTCCTCGACGTGGAAGAGGCGGGCGATCGGGACGTCGGTACTGCTGTGGGCGATGATCGAGGCGGCGATGCAGACGGCGATCAGCGTGTACGCCTCCTGGCCCTGCGGGATGCCGGCCTGCAGTACGAGGAGTCCGTAGACGACCGAGGCGAAGCCCTTGGGCCCGAACCAGGCGGCGACGAGCCTCTCCCTGCGGTCGAACCCTGTCCCGAGCAGGGAGACCAGCATGGACGCGGGCCGGATCAGCACGATCGCCAGGAACACCACGACGTAGCCGCCGAAGGAGAGGTCGCCGAAGAGCTGCGGGGTCAGCAGTGCGCCGAAGACCAGGAGGGCCGCGAACTTGGCGAGTTCCGCGAGCTGCTCCCCGAGCGGTTCGAACGCGGTCTTCGCCTCGGCGGGCGCCACTGCGGTGAGGACGGCACCCGCCGAGAACGCGGCGAGGTAGGGGTTCGCGTGCGTGAGGTGGCACAGCCCGTACAGGATGATGCCGATGGCCAACGGCAGCAGCGGCTGGAGCTTGGGCTCCGCACCGAGCAGCCTGAACCGCAGCAGTCCGATGACGAGCAGCGGCAGCACGATGCCGAAGGCGAGGCCGAGACCGAGCTCGAGGCCGATCATGCCGAGTGACGACTCGGCGTGCCCGGCGGTGGGGCCGGCGGCGGCAATGAGGATCAGGACGATGGGCAGTGCGAGGCCGTCATTGATGCCGCTCTCCACGTTCAACAACTGGCGTAGCCTGGAGGGCACTTCCTTGCGACCGACGATCGCCGAAGCGAACACCGGGTCGGTGGGGGCCAGCACGGCGCCGACGAGGAACGATGTCGTCCAGTCCAGACCCACGAGGAAGTGCGTGATCAGCGCGACGCCGACCAGGGCGAGCGGCATGCCCAGCCCCAACGCACGCGCCGGGCTCTTCCAGTTGGCGCGCAGTTTCGGGAACGAGACGTGCATCCCGTCGGTGAAGAGCACCGCGAACAGGGCGAGGTCCGCCGTGACGGAGACGATGCCGCTGTCGGGCGTGATGTGGATCAGACCGAGGAATCCGTCACTGACGATCGCCCCGCCGACGAGGAAGAGAAACGAGGTGGAGAGGATCGTGCGGGCGGCGAGCCCGGACAGGAGTACGGCGATGAGCAGCGCGACTCCGAAGACGGCTACGAGCACCATGACGAGAATCCCCCGATCAGCTAAGACACTTGTCCCGAATTCGCCGACCAGGCTTCCCGGCACTCCGCCGCTGACTCTACATGGGTGCCGTACGGACTCCGGGAGCCCCGGATGCCGCCGTCATCCGGTCATCCTTGTTGCCGGGACTCGGCAGACGGCGCGGACGAACCTACGGCGCCGACAGCGTCCTGTCCATTGTGGGGTGCGGTCGTCCCGGACAGGCAGCCTGCCGGAAACGTGCGCAGAGGGAACCTGCGCCGGCCGACGGGGGCGGCGGGCGGCTCGACGTCAACGGGGCGCACGGCCCTCCCGGTTCACGTCGTGCCTTGCGTGTGCGTCAGCTGTCGGTCCGCCCGGCGCGGCCCCCGCTCGGCGTTGTGTCGGGTCGGGACCTCGATCATGCGTACGGGACACAACGCATCGACGGTGGAACCGTCTGGCGCGCGATGGGCGGCCGGGCGGCCCAAGTCGTCACAGGACTCGATGATTACGCACCCGCCGCACCATCCGGAGAGGGCCGTTCGTCCCAGGGTGTTCCTCGGCTGCCACGATGGACCCGCGATGTTCTCGCGCGGCCTTCCGCCCTGATGACAACGCACGGGCAGTACCGTTGCATCACAGCAACCTCATCCATCCGCGGGTGCCCCCGCGATTTCGGGAGACCGACATGACGTCCACGACCAACCCGGCAGGCAGCATCACCGAGGCGACCGCGCTGCTCCAGGCGGAGTTGCCGCAGTTGGAGGAGTACCAGCGGACACTCGAGAAGGAACTCGCCTCCGTCACCGAGCGACTCGAGTCGGTGCGCGGCGCCCTCACCGCTCTGCAGGCGCTGTCCGCCACCCCGATTCCGGCACCCCGCGAGGCGGAGAGTGGCAATGCCACCGTGACCGGCTCCTCGTCGGCGGTCGCGGAGGAGGCGGTGTCCGAGCCGCTGCCCTCGGTGGAAGCCGAAGAAGCCGTGGCAACTCCCGCACCCGAGGACTGGTCCGGGCAGAAGGCCGAGCCGGCGGCGCGCACCAGGGCGGCGGGCACGCGCCGGGCGAAGACGGCCCCGGCCGGGAAGCGGACGCAGGCCAAGAAGACCGGAAAGCAGACACCGGACGGGAAGCAGGCACCGGTGCGGGACAAGAAGGCACCGGCCGGGAAGCAGGCACCGGTGCGGGACAAGAAGGCACCGGCAAAGAGCCAGGACGCCGCGGCGAGCCCCGCCCTGGCGGACGCCTCCGGGTTGACCGACCAGGTGGTCGCCGTCCTGACCCGCAACGCCGACACACCGCTGCGTGCGCGTGACGTTGCCCAGGCCCTGGGCCGTGACGACTCCACCGGCAGCGTCAACACCGTACGCAGCACGCTCGACCGCCTCGTCGCCACGTCCCGCGCACACCGTGCCGGCCGTGGGCTGTACCAGGCACCCCGTAGCTGATCCGCCGCTGGAGCGGGCCGACTCCGCACCGGCGCCCGCCGCGCTGTGTCGGCGCTCCGCGGCGCAGCCGTCCGCCGGCCCTCACCATCCCGTGGGACCCGACACTGCGTCGAACACATCGCCGCCCACGTCGGCTCGGACTTCCCACCGCGCTACGCGACGCCTCCCACGACCACTGCGAACGCACCGCCGGGTGCCGACCCGCGCACCTGTCGCGACCGATTCCGGACCTGCGCATGTCGCGGCCGGGTGCCGGTCCGCGCACCTGCCGCCGCACCTTCGGCTGCGTGGTCGCTCAGCCAATGCGCGGCGGCAGGTCGGCGCGATCCTCCGGCGACGCGGCGGGAACCGGCGCGCGGCGGCCGTCAGGCGGCTCGGGTGAGTTCGGCGCGGCCGAAGAGCAGGCCGTATCCGCCCGGCAGTTGCGCGAGGATGCGGTCGATGAGGTGGGGGCCGGCGAGGTGGGTGACGACGTTGAGGACGGCTCCGGTGTCCCAGCGCGCTGTGGCCGGGGTGCCGCCGATGCGGGCGGCGAGGTCCTTGACGAAGCCCCAGCCGGTGAGGGGCTGCGTGGCGGGGACCTCGGAGGTGAAGGCGCGGGCGGCCTCGAGAGGGAGGCAGGCAGCGAGGTCGACGCGCTCGTCGCCTGTGATCTGGCGCCCGAGGGCGGCCAGCACGGCGCGGACGGTGTCCTCCGCCCGCTCACGCGTGGGATAGGCGCCTTCGTAGCGGACTCGCTCCAGCATCTGGTCGAACGTCATACCCGATACGGTCGGGCTCGGTGCCTGCTGGGTGAGCATGATCGGGTGTCTGCCTTTCTCGTCACGGGACTTGTCCGTCACGGAACTCATTCGTCGGTCTTGCGCGTCGGTCTTGACGCATCGGTCCTACGCGTCACGGGTGCGGGCCGCTGCCGGCCGGGTGCGTGTCCCCCGGCCGGCAGTCGGTCCTCGCCTGCACACCGCGTGTCGGTCATGTGCGCGTGGGGCGGCCGAAGAGAAGGTCGTACCCCGGGGGCAGTTGGAGCAGCACGCGGCGGGTCAGTTCGTCGCCCGCGGCGTCGGCGGTCACACTCAGCACGGCGCTGACGTCCCACGTCGCGGTCCTTTCGGTGGCACCTTCGATCCATGCCGCGGTGGCACGGACGAACCGTTCCGGTGAGAGCGGTTCAGCGGCCTGCAGCGGGTTGAGCAGGATCAGCGCGAAGGTTTCCGGGAGCCGGGAGGCCAGCCGGGCCCGCACGTCGCCCACCAGATGCGCGCCCAGCAGGGCGAGCACGGTGCGTGCCGCCCGCTCCGCCTCCTGAGGTGTGCCGTACTCGCCGCGTTCCTGCACCTCTTTGAGGAACGCGTCCCATCGCATCGTCATCGAAGCCCCTTCCTCTCCCGGCCGGAAGCGGAGGGCGGGACGGGAAGGGGAACCGGTTCCCGTCCTCCGCCGCGGCGCGGGCCGGTGCGGGTCAGCCGCTGATCTCCTTGCGGCCGGACTCTCCGCCGATGGTGATCTTGCGCGGCTTGGCTCGCTCGGCGATCGGGATCCGGAGCGTCAGGACGCCCGCCTCGTAGTCGGCCGTGATGTGCTCCGTATCCAGGGTGTCGGCCAGCACGACCTGGCGGGAGAACACACCCAGCGGCCGTTCGGACAGTTCCATCTGTCCATCGTCGGCCTTGGCGACGGGCCGGCGCTCGGCCTTGACGGTCAGCATGTTGCGTTCGACGTCGATGTCGATCGCCTCGCTCGTGACACCGGGAACGTCGAGGGCGATCACATACTCGTCGCCCTCCCGGTAGGCGTCCATCGGCATCGCCGAGGGCCTCGACCACGTGCCACTGGTCCCCAGGAGCTGCTGGGTGAGGCGGTCGATCTCGCGGAAGGGGTCGGTGCGCATCAACATCGCGAAAACACCTCCAGTCGGTTCAGGCAGAAACTGCCAATGCGCTGCACCTGACTCCGTTGTAACATGTCATCGAACCGATGACAAGCGAATCGTCATCAGTGCGATGACAGCGAGAAGTGTCATCAGTAGGACGACACAGTGAAGGGACTCCTGTGAACGCAGCCGAGCAGCCCCGCGAGCCCGGGCCGACCCCGGCCTCGTTCCTCGCCGCAGCAGCTGCGCTGACGGCCATCGACGAGGCCGTGCGCGCCGCCCAGGCCCCGCATCCCGAACAGGGATCCCCACCGGAGCAGGCCGGATCCCGGCAGGCGCTGGCAGCCCTCCTCCTGTTGCGGCAGGTGCGCGACCAACTCGCCGGATGGGAGCCGGGCCTCATCGAGAGGGCGCGCGAGGCGGGCGCGAGCTGGGCCGAGCTCGCGCAGCCCCTCGGCGTCGCCAGCCGCCAGGCCGCGGAGCGCCGCTATCTGCGTCTGCGCCCCGGTGACGCGGGAACCACCGGTGAACAACGCGTGCAGGCCACCAGGGACCGCCGCGCGGCCGACCGCACGGTCACCGCGTGGGCCCGGAGCAACGCGTCGGACCTGCGCCAGCTCGCCGGCCAGATCACCACGCTCGCGGACCTGCCCCCCGCCTCCCGTGCGCCCCTGGCGGAAGCGCTCGGCGACAACGACCCGGCCGCCCTCCTCCGCCCGCTGATCGACACGCACTCCCACCTCGAGAACCTCCACCCGGATCTCGCCGCCCGCGTCCATTCCGTCACCAGGCACACCGATCACCTGCGCCGGCGCAGCGGCGAGCGGCAGCGTCCCACCACGTGACGCCGCCCAGCCGCGCGCACCGGTGCTCCCGCCAGGGGGCGGCGGTGGGCGTCCCGGCGGACGTTTGCGCCACCCGGGCCCGGAGACCCGGTCGGATGTCGACATGCGTGGAGGCAGTCATGGCAGTGTCCGCACAGATCAGCGACGAGCTGTGGAACGAGTTCCACGCCGTGGTCAACATGACGTCACGGGAGTTGCGGGAATGGCTGAGCGTGGAAGCGGCCGGCGAGGAGACCGAGGAGGTTCCCGACCGAGCCGGAAAGCCCACCGGCCGGCGCGTCCTCGATGTCCTCGGCAAGCGTCGCACCGACCTCACGCAGACTGATGTGGAGGTGATGGCACGAGTCTGCGAGATCGTCCGTTCGCAACGGGACCCCTCGCTCGATCCGACGGCCGGCGGCACGGATTGGCGGCACAGCCTGATGGACATCGGCCACGACCCGCTGAAACCGGCGTGAGACCGCCCGGTCCCGAGCCCCGCGTCTTCCGCGTCATCGACCGCTGAAGAGAGGCGGAGCCGATGCGCTCCTCAATCACCGGCTTGCGGGGCCGGAGCCGGCGGCACCACGCGTCGTCCGGGCCGCGCACCGGGATCCGACCGATGTCCTCGTCCCGGCCCTGCCGCACGGCGGTGTGCCGGTCGCGGCCGAGGTCGCCCGTGCTCGCGGCGCCCCGCTGGACGTCGCGGTGGTCCGCACGATCGGCGCGCCGCCAGTCCGGAAACGGGGCTCGGCGCCGTCGCGGGCGACGATCCCCCGCTGCACGAACCTCCGCTGCACGACCGCCGGGCGCTTCGTCTGCCGGGCGTGTCGGAGGATGATCCCTTCTGGCCCGTCGGCGGGTGGTACGAGGAGTTCGCCCAGGTCTGTGACAACGAGGCGACCTCAGCCCTGCGCCGGCCCCCGTGCTCCCCCGAGGGCGGCAACCGGTAGTCACACGTGTCAGGTGGACGCGGAGGCCCCGCGGGCGGGGCCGGTCGGCGATACGGGAAGAAGGTGCGGTCTCTTGGCGGTGCGGCCGTCACCGGACGACCGGCCGCGCATGCGTCTGCGCAGCCACGGTCCGAGAAACGTGGCGGCCCACCGCAGTTCGGCGGTGACGGCGTGCCGTCCGGTGGGGACGGCGGTCCCCGCCGGGGGCAGGGGACGGGTCCAGGAGAGGTCGCTGCCCGGCACCTCGAGGGCGTGCGCGACCGCGGCGGCGATCCGCTGGTGGCCGAGGGGGCCGGCGTGCAGCCGGTCGGGGCTCCACAGGCGGGGGTCGGTGACGACGCGGTGGTGGCCGGTCTCGGCGACGGCCACCCCGTGCCGCCGGGCGGCCTGTCGTATGCGGTCGTTGAGAGCGGTGACGCGGGAGGCGAGCGGCCTCGCGAGCGGGGTGATCCGCGCCAGGTCGGGGAAGGTCAGGGTGGCGACTTGGGCGCCCTGGGCGGCGAGCGCGGCGAACATGGCTTCCAGGTGGCCGGCGACCTCACCGGCGTCGAACCTCGGGCGCAGCAGGTCGTTGACCCCGGCGACCACGGTGGCCAGATCCGGGTTCAGGGCGAGCGCGGGACCGAGCTGTTCGGCGCGGACCTGCCCGACCAGGCGTCCGCGGACGGCCAGGTTGGCGTAGCGCAGGCCGGGGTTGTGCGGTGCGAGGTGCTCGGCGAGCCGGTCGGCCCAGCCCCGCAGGCCGGTCGTGTCGTCGCCGTCCCCCATGCCCTCCGTCTGGCTGTCGCCGAGGGCCACGTACCGCAGGAATCGCGGATCAGTGCCGGTCATGGGCGGCCCGCCTCTCCCGCAGGACCCCGGCCGCGCGTTCACACCAGTCATGGTTGCCCTGCTCGAAGGCGAGACCGCGCAGACACGTCAGATAGGGGCCGACGGGCCTGCCGTGGCGCAGGAAATCACTCTCGGAGCGTTCACCCCGCATGGTGTGCAGCAGACGCTCGAACAGGTCGATCTTGGCCTGGGCGAAGGCGGCGCGTTCGGTGAGCTGCGCGATCAGGGGTCCGATGTCGACATGGTCGGCCGCCTGGACTTTCACCAGCAGGTCGTCGCGGATGTACGACGGCTTGGCGGCAGTGGCCGTGAACTGCTCCAACTCCGCCATGCCGGCGTCGGTGACCTTGAACAGGCGCTTGTTGGGCCGGTTGACCTGCACCACTTCGCGGCCCGCGACCAGCCCGGACTTCTCGAGCCGGGCCAGTTCTGCGTAGAGCTGCTGCGGCTGGGCGTGCCAGAAATTGGCCACGCCCAGGTCGAACGACTTGGCCAGCTGGTACCCGCTCAACTCCTCGTCGAGCAGCGCCGCCAGAACAGCGTGGCGCAGTGCCATCGGATCGCCTTCTCCCTGCCTCTGTCCATGAACCCAGCGAGGATGATACTCATGAATCTTACTAGTCTCATTTATGAGTATGAAGATCAAGTACTACGAAGGAGATGCCGTGACCTCGGCCGACCGTTTCCGTGCCGCCGTCGAAGACCGCGACCAGGCCGCACTGGACGACCTGTTCACCGACGACGTCCGGCTCTTCAGTCCCGTGAAGTTCACGCCCTTCGAGGGCAAGCCGGCAGTGCTGGGCCTCTTCGGGGTCCTGCTGCGCACCTTCGAGGACTTCCGTTACGTCGGGCACTGCGCCGGCACAGCCGAGACGAGCGCCGACGGCACCGAATCGCCGTCGGACGTCCTGCTCTTCCGCGCCACCGTGAACGGTCGGCAGATCCACGGCATGGACCTGCTGCAGTTCGACGACGACGGCCTGATCAAGGAGTTCACGGTGATGGTCCGTCCCCAGTCCGCCGTGCACGCCCTGGGCGAGGCGGTCCTCGCCGGCCTGGTCGCCGACGGCCTGGTCCCCGACCGGCCCGCGCCGGAACCCGGACCGCGTTCGGCGGCCGACGCGCCGGAGCGCTGACACCGGCGGCGACACGGACCGGAGGCCGTGATCGAACCGCTCCCCGGAAAAGTGACGCACGCCCTGGCTGCCCGGGCATCGTTCCTGGTAGCCAGGGCCCTACGCTGAGCGCAACGGAGCGTTCCCATGTCACAGCGGTCGCCCGGGCATCCGTGAGCGGCCACCACAGAGACGGAGCGAGATGTTCGGCAAACTACTGGTCGCCAACCGCGGTGAGATCGCGATCCGGGCCTTCCGAGCCGCTTTCGAGCTCGGTGTCTCGACGGTGGCCGTGTTCCCGCATGAAGACCGGAACTCGCTGCACAGAGCGAAGGCGGACGAGGCGTACCGGATCGGCGAACCCGGCCACCCGGTGCGCGCGTACCTCTCCGTCGAGGAGATCGTGAAGGCCGCCCGCCGGGCGGGGGCCGACGCGGTCTACCCCGGCTACGGATTCCTCTCGGAGAATCCGGAGCTGGCCGCCGCGTGCGAGGAGGCGGGCATCACCTTCGTGGGGCCGCCGGCCTCGGTACTGAACCTGACCGGCAACAAGGCCCGGGCCGTGGCGGCGGCGCGCGAGGCCGGCGTCCCGGTCCTGAAGTCGTCGGCCCCCACGGCCGACGTGGACGAACTGGTCCGCGCGGCCGACGACATCGGCTTCCCCGTGTTCGTCAAGGCCGTCGCGGGCGGCGGCGGACGCGGTATGCGGCGGGTCGAGCGACCCGGCGACCTGCGGGAGTCCGCCGAGGCCGCGATGCGCGAGGCGCGCTCGGCCTTCGGCGACGCGACGGTGTTCCTCGAGCAGGCCGTGATCGACGCCCGTCACATCGAGGTGCAGATCCTGGCCGACGCAGACGGCAACGTCGTGCATCTCTACGAGCGGGACTGCTCGGTGCAGCGGCGTCACCAGAAGGTCGTCGAGATCGCCCCTGCGCCCAACCTCGACCCCGACCTGCGGGACCGTATCTGCGCCGACGCCGTCGCGTTCGCCCGCCATATCGGCTACGTCAACGCCGGCACGGTCGAATTCCTCGTCGACGGGCGCGGCAACCACGTCTTCATCGAGATGAACCCGCGCATCCAGGTCGAGCACACGGTCACCGAAGAGGTCACCGGACGAGACCTCGTGATCGCCCAGCTGCGTATCGCGTCGGGCATGACGCTGCCCGAACTCAACCTGACGCAGGACAGCGTCACACTGACGGGTGCGGCGCTGCAGTGCCGGATCACGACCGAGGACCCGGCCAACGGCTTCCGGCCCGACACCGGGACCATCGCCGCCTACCGCTCCCCCGGCGGCCCCGGTGTGCGGCTCGACGGCGGCACGGTGCACACCGGCGCGTCGGTCTCGGCGCACTTCGACTCCCTGCTGGTCAAGCTGACCTGTGAGGGGCACGACCACGCGAACGCGGTGCGGCGGGCCCGGCGCGCCATCGCCGAGTTCCGTATCCGGGGTGTGTCGACGAACCTGCCGTTCCTCGGCGCCGTGCTGGACGACCCGGACTTCCAGGCCGGCCGGGTGACCACGTCCTTCATCGACGAGCGGCCGTATCTGCTGCGGACCCGGCCGCCGGCCGACCGGGGCAGCCGCATCCTCGGCCACCTCGCGGAGACGACCGTCAACCGCCCGCACGGACCGCGTCCTTCCGTCGTGGAACCGGCGGAGAAGCTGCCCGCCATCGACCTCACGGCCCCGCCGGCCGACGGCTCCCGCCAGCGGCTGGCCGCGCTCGGCCCCCAGCGGTTCGCCGAGGAGTTGCGGGCACAGTCCGCCGTCGCCGTCACGGACACCACCTTCCGCGACGCCCACCAGTCGCTGCTGGCGACCCGGGTACGTACCCGTGACCTGCTCGCAGTGGCGCCCCATGTGGCCCGTACCGCACCGCAGTTGCTCAGCCTCGAGTGCTGGGGCGGCGCCACCTTCGACGTGGCGCTGCGGTTCCTCGCGGAGGATCCGTGGGAGCGGCTCGCGGCGCTGCGCGAGGCCGTGCCCAACATCTGCACGCAGATGCTGCTGCGGGGCCGCAACACGGTGGGCTACACGCCGTATCCGACGGAGGTGACCGACGCGTTCGTGGCCGAGGCCGCCGCCACCGGCATGGACGTGTTCCGGATCTTCGACGCCCTCAACGACGTCTCGCAGATGCGTCCGGCGATCGACGCCGTACGGGCCACGGGGACGGCGCTGGCCGAGGTCGCGCTCTGCTACACCTCCGACCTGTCGAACCCGGCGGAGAAGCTCTACACCCTGGACTACTACCTGCGGCTGGCCGAGGAGATCGTGGAGGCCGGGGCCCACGTCCTGGCCATCAAGGACATGGCGGGCCTGCTGCGTCCGCACGCCGCGCGCACCCTGGTGACGGCGCTCCGGGAGCGGTTCGACCTGCCCGTGCACCTGCACACGCACGACACGGCGGGAGGCCAGCTCGCCACCCTGGTCGCGGCGATCGACGCCGGCGTCGACGCCGTGGACGCCGCGGTCGCGTCGATGGCGGGAACGACCAGTCAGCCGTCGTTGTCGGCACTGGTCGCGGCCACCGACCACACCGAGCGGGAGACGGGCCTGTCCCTGCAGGCCGTGGGCGACCTGGAGCCCTACTGGGAGGCGGTGCGGAAGGTGTACCGGCCGTTCGAGTCGGGGCTCGCGTCGCCGACCGGCCGCGTGTACCACCACGAGATCCCCGGCGGCCAGTTGTCGAACCTGCGGCAGCAGGCCATCGCGCTCGGACTGGGTGACCGGTTCGAGCTGGTCGAGGAGTACTACGCGGCGGCGGACCGCATGCTGGGCCGCCTGGTCAAGGTGACGCCGTCGTCGAAGGTCGTGGGCGATCTCGCCCTGCACCTCGTGGGTGCCGGTGTCTCGGCCGAGGACTTCGAGTCGTCGCCGGAGAAGTTCGACGTCCCGGACTCCGTCATCGGCTTCCTCCGCGGTGAACTGGGTGACCCTCCCGGCGGCTGGCCGGAGCCCTTCCGCAGCCGGGCGCTGGAGGCACGGCCGCCGCAGGCCGAGCCGCCACGGCTGTCCGAGGAGGACCTGCGGGGGCTGCGCGACGAGCGCCGGTCGACCCTCAACCGGCTGCTGTTCCCCGGCCCTGCCAAGTCGTTCGAGTCCCATCGGGAGCACTACGGCGACACCTCCGTGCTGTCGACGAAGGACTTCTTCTACGGGCTCGAGCCCGACGGCGAGCACACCGTCACCCTGGAGCCGGGTGTGACGCTGCTCATCGAGCTGGAGGCCATCTCGGAGGCGGACGAGCGCGGGTTCCGCACCGTGCTGACCCGTATGAACGGGCAGATGCGCCCGGTGTCGGTGCGTGACAACTCCGTCGCGACGACGGTGAAGGCGGCGGAGAAAGCGGACCGCGGCAACGACCGCCACGTCGCGGCGCCGTTCGCGGGCGTGGTCACCCTCCAGGTCACGGAGGGAGCGTCGGTGAGTGCGGGGCAGACCGTGGCGACCATCGAGGCCATGAAGATGGAGGCGTCCATCACCGCGCAGAGCACCGGTACCGTGCGGCGGGTCGCCATCGGCGAGGTCCAGCAGGTGGAGGCCGGTGACCTGCTGATCGAGATCGCGCCGTGACGCGGCGGGACCGGCCCCGCTGACCGGGAGGCAGGGCGCGCGGCGTCGCGGCGACGCTGCGCGCCTGCCGGTTCGCCCCGGTGGGCGGCGGCATGGCCGTCCGGCCGGATTCCACGCGCGGGCCGCGCCGGAGAGCGACGGCACGGCGGGGTGGTCCGCGAGCGGGAAGGGAGCCGCCGTGGGCGTCAGGCGTCCTTGGCGTTGGCCTCCGTGAGCAGGGCGTCGATCCGATCTTCGCTGCCTTGTTCGCATGGTCGCCCTCAGCCGGCACCGCGCCCGGCCGACGCGGCCGGCCGTCGCCGTGATCGGCATGGCGAAGGCCGTCCCCTGATCGCCGTCGCGAAGGCCGTCGCCGTGGGCACCGCCGCCGACCGCTCCCGCCGGAGGAGCACCCACCCGGCGAGGCCGGCGACAGACGTCGCGGTCGCCTCTTCGGGACGAACGGAATTGCGGTGCGCCGGCGATGCCCGCCCCGGTACCGTCGGCCCCCATGACACTGCCGCCCCGTACACGACCGCCGTTCACCGCCGACGAGCGGACCCAGCTCGTCGGATGGCTCGACCTGCAGCGCGCGATCATCCACTACAAGTGCGAAGGACTGTCCGAGGAGGACGCCCACCGTCCTCTTCTGCCGTCGTCGCCGCTGTTGACCATGGCCGGTGTGGTCTCCCACCTCCGCTGGGTTGAGAACACCTGGTTCGAGGTGCTCTTCCTGGGCGGCCCCGCAGAAGGACCGCGGTTCGTGGACGAGCCCGAGGATGCGGACATGCGGGTCAAGGGTGTCCCGTTGGCGCAGCTGCTCGACGAGTACGCGCGGCAGTGCGCGGTCTCGAACGAGATCATCGCCGCGCACTCTCTCGACGAGGCCGGACGGCACCCCGATTTCCGTTCCGGAGCCGCTTCGTTGCGCTGGATGCTGATCCACATGATCGAGGAGACGTCCCGGCACGCCGGTCACATGGACACCGTGCGGGAGCTGCTCGACGGGCAGAAGGGCTACTACTGAGCCCCTCGGCGGGTTCCGAGGTCCTGGACCCACCAGGGGCCGCCGGACGCGTGGTTCACGCCGATGCCCATGTCCTCGAAGCGGCAGTCCAGGACGGCGCCGCGGTGAGCGGGGCTCCGCATCCAGTCGGCGACGACCACCGAGGGGTCCATGGGGCCCCTGTGGATGTTCTCCGCCCACCGGCTCCAGGCGTAGCCGGCGGCTGTCAACCGGTCTCCGCCGTCACGGCCGCGCGGGCCGATGTGCCGGTAGTAGCCACGGGCGGCCATGTCGTCGGCGTGGGCGCGGGCCGCCTTCTCCAGCCGCGGGTCCACCGACAGACGGGCACAACCCGCCTTGACGCGTTCCGCGTTCACCAGGTCGGCGATCCTTGCCGCGTCGTTCCCGGCGGCGCGCCCGGCGGCCGGTGGCGGCGACGCCGTGGTGTCGGCGGGGCCCCGGCCGACGACCGCGCCGCCGCCCGCTCCCGTACCCTGCCGCCCGTCCCCCGCCTGCCACACGGTGAGCACGGCGGCGAGCAACACCGCCCCGCGCATCGGCAGCAGGACGACTCGGGACGGCCGAAGCCGCGTCGGGCGGCGCATGGGTTCTCCTCTTCCGCAGGAAGCGCAGAAGGGGGAGGTTGTCACACCGGCCCGTTCCGTCCGGCGCACCGCGCCCGCCGCTGGGCCCATCGAGGGACCGGTCCTTGACGGTGCGGACATGCGACGGTCACTGCGAGTGACGCTCCGGGATGCGGTTTCCGCCGGTCGCTGGTTCGCTGGTCGGGCCCGCTCTTCCGAGTGACCGCAAGGAGCGATGATCATGAGCGTTGCAGGTGAATCCGGCGGCCGTGCCCGTCAGATGCGTGAGAAGGCGCAGGAGCTGAAGCAGGCAGCGGAGCGCGCCACGGACCCGCAGGAGCGTCAGCGGCTGGAGGAGAAGGCCAAGCGGCTGCAGTCGCAGAGCGAGCAGGAAAGCAGCATGGGCGGCGGCGACATCTACCCGCCGAAGTAGCCCGGGCCGGACGCTGCCCGGCCGGTCGGTGCACTCCCCCGCGAGCGCCGACCGGCCGGGCAGCGTCGTGTCATGCCATACGGACGCGGCGGCGACCGAGGAGCAACCCGTGGACGGCTGCGACGCCGAGCACGGCCGCGGCCACGGCGAGAAGCAGCACGGCGGGGCTCACGGACGCTCTCAGCAGTGCCGCGCCGAGGAGCCCGCCGGCGAACATGGCGCCCACGGACGCGGCGCGGCGGCGCCGGCGCCCAGCGCCCGCCGAGGCACCGGCGCCGGTGGCGGAGGCGGTGCCACCGAGGACGAACCGAGCTTCTCCGAGCAGCCCCGTCATCGCCCGGGTGGCCAGGGTCGTGGGTACGTCCGGCACCGGCGCCTTCATCGCCGTCACGTTCTGCACCCCCATCGCGGCTGCGACGATCGCTGTGACCGCGTAGTGCCGCGCGGTCAGCGGTTGGCCGATTTCCACGATGCCCCATGCCAGCACCGCTCCCCCGCCGAGGAGCACCGCCTCGGCCACGAGCGCGGCGAAGAACCAGCGCGACCCGCGTGCCTGTACGGCCGCCTCGAACCTGCTGCCGACGACGACCCCTGCGGCGAACCCGGCGAGTGAGATTCCCGAGGCCGCCGGGGACAGGTCGTACTCCGTGCCGGCGATCGCGAACCCGAGGAAGAGCAGGTTGCCCGTCTGCACGGCGGTGAAGACCGGGCCCAGCACCAGGAAGCTGACGGCTTCGATCACGCCCGTGGTCATGGTGAGCGCGACCATGGTCGCCGTGAGGGCCGTTTCGGATGCCGGCGTCCGGACCCCGGCCTCCGTGGGCTGCCCCTCGGGCATGCGGCTTTCACCCGCCTTCGTCCGGTCCGGGTGGGTGGCGCCATCGTAAGCGGTGAGGTTGCCCGTGCCCCGGCGCGACCCGGTGGCGAGTCCGTCGGGGGCCTGCCCCCGCCACCGTGGTGCGGGGGCAGGCCCTCGGGACGCCAGGCGGGCGGCTCAGTAGAGCTTGGCGACGGCGGTACGGGTCGTCTTCTTGAAGCCCCTCAGCGGAGCGCCGTCGAGGTCGCCCAACTGACCCCATTCGACGACGGTCACGGTGCGGCCGTCGCGGCCGACCGCGTAGAGGCCGATGTCCGTCGAGCCGACCTCGGGATGGGCGGTGTCGATGCTGTAGACGTGGGCGCCCCCCTCGACGCCGATCCTGCCGTGGTGCAGGGTCTCCCCCTCGATGCCCGGGTACTCGGCCTTCAGCCGGTCCAGGCAGGTCTCGACCGCGCGGCGGAGCTGTGCGGCAAGCACCTTCGCCTTGGCGACCGTGGGTGCGACCGTGGTCGTCTGGCGGGCCGTGGTGTCCAGCTCGGTCCTGAACTCGCGGTGCCGGGTCCTGCCCTTCGAAACGACGCCCTCCGTACACATGGAGTACTCGGGCGGACCCGGCCGGACCGGGTCGGCGGACCACGGAGTCGAGGAGGCGGGCAGCTCCGACACGGAGAGGAACTCGGGTGCGGGGGCGGCGGCGGCCGCGGTCGTGGTCGTGAGCGACGCGACGGTCATGGCCACGGCCGCGGTCGTCACGGCAGCGGTGCGGATGTACTTCATGGCAGGTGTTTCCCCCTGGTCGGTCCGTTGCTGGTCGGTCCATCGCTGATGGATCGCCAGACTGCGCCGCCCGCCTGCCACTTGCAAGGACCGGCCGCCACCGGAGAACGATGGAACCATTCCACCCCCGTTGACGTGGGCTTTGTCGGGTGGGGTGAAACGCCTCCTGAAACGGGCGGACGAGAGGAGCGGGAGTGGTGGAAGGGCCGAGGGACACCGCGGGGCAGGCGTTCGCCCGGAAGCTGAGCGAACTGCGGGCGGCCTCAGGGCGGACGTACGGCTCGCTGTCGCGCCGGACGGGTGTCGGCGCGTCGACGCTGCACCGGTACTGCTCGGGGCGGACGCTTCCGATGGAGTTCGCGCCCGTCGAGCGCCTCGCCAGGCTCTGCGGATGCCGGGGCGATGATCTGGTGGCGCTGCACCGGCTGTGGGTCCTGGCCGACGCCGAACGCAGCAGTCGCCGACAGCTCGGGACGAGGGACGGCACGACAAGTGCCGAAGGGGCGGCCATTCATGACGCCGGCACGACGAGTCCCGGCGCGGCAGAGGCACGAGTGCCGGCAGCCGGCGCGGAGAGGGCGCCTGCCGCGGAGAAGGCACCTGCGCAGGACGCCGAGACGGAGGGGGCGCGTGGCCAGGACGCCGACGCGGGGACGGCGCGTGCGCACAACTCCGACGCGGAGGGGGCGCAGGCACCGGACAGCGGCGCGGAAGCGACCGGTGGAGCCCGGACCAGCCATGCGGAGGACATCGGCACGGCCGGAGGCGCCGGAGGCGGTGCGGCCCGCGGGGCGGCGGGCACCGCGGCCCGGGACGATCCGGCAGGGCCTCGGCCCGGGGAGACGGAAGCCGAGATGGCAGCGGAAGCGGGGACGGGGCGGGCCGGTCGCGGGGCCGTCACCGGGGCGTCGGCCCTGTCGCGGTGCGGACGCCGCCGCGCGTATGCCGCCGCCTTCGGTGCGGCCGTCGTCACGCTCGCCCTGCTGCTCGGCTTCGGGGGCTTCACCACCCCGGGCACTGAACGTGAGCCGTCCCCGAACCCGCCCGCCGAGGCGGCGCCCTTCACCTGGGTCACCGACGATCACGTCTGGCGGAACGGCTGCGGCCACACCTACATCGTCCGCCGCGGCCCGGCCCGAGTCCCGGCGCCGCCGCCCGCGGCCGACGCCGAACAGTGGGCCCGGTCGCTCGATGCGGAGCACGGCGCGGAGACCCAGGTCCGCATCACGCTGCAAGGGAGCGGACGGCAGGCGGTCGTACTCGAATCACTCCATGTACGCGTCACCACGCGCCGTGCCCCTCAGGAACGCCCGGTGTACCGCATGGACGCCGGGTGCGGCGGGTCGCTGACGCCCCGTCTGTTCGACGTGGATCTGGACAGGCCACGGCCCGTTGCCCGCCCGGAGGCAGGCAACGATGCCGGTGTGCCCATCCCCGCCGTCTCGTTCCCGTACCGGATCTCGGCCACCGACCCCGAGGTGCTGCTGGTCTCCGGCCGCACCGTCACGTGCGACTGCGACTGGTACCTGGAGCTGCGGTGGTCCGGCGGCGGGAGGACGGGCACCGTACGGATCGACGACAACGGCCGGCCGTTCCGTACGAGCGCGCCGGGAGGCGGTCCCGTGTACGAGTACGACTACGGTTCTCGCCGCTGGGTCTCGTCCTTGCCGACCTCGCGCAGACCCTGAGCCGTGTCCTGCCCTGCGCTGCGTGTCTCGTCCTTTGTGGTGCGCGCCGCGTCCTGCGCCGCCGACCTGACTTCCTCGACGGCCTCCTTGGCCGGGCCGCGCAGCCCTTCCTGTACGTCGTGGGCGCCCTGCTTGACCGGTTCGAGGAGCTCGTCGGAGTGCTCGCGCAGCTGCTCCCCGACACGTTCCTCCGCCTTCGACGGCGGCAGGAACGCCGCTGCCAGCATGCCCGCGCCGAAGGCCATGACACCGGCGGCCAGGGGGCTGCCCTGGGTGCGTTCTTTCATCCGGGCAGGCGCCTGCTGGGCGCTGCTGCCGAAGTGGCCGGCGGTGGCCTTGGCCTTGCCCGCCGTGGCCTTCGCCTTCTCACTCATCTGATCAGCGCCCTGTCCTGCGGTGTCCGCGACGTTGTGCGCGGTCGAGGACACGCCGCTCCTGGATTCCTTGGCCGAGCCCATGACGTGCTCCTTGATTCCCCTGAGTCGATGCTGCGCCGAGTCGGCCTTCCGGCGGGCGATCCTGCGGGGCGCCATCCGGTCGGCCAGGAGGTCCACATTGCGGGCCAGGTGGGCCCGCGTGTGTTCCACTTCGCTCCTCAGCTCGTCGGGTTGCGTACCCATCGGGCGTCCTCCTTCAGGGTTTCGACGGTCTGCTCGGGTTTGAGGTTCACCTTCCGCATCTGTTTGCGGCCGCGGACAAAGAGGACCGAGCCCACCACGGCCCAGACGGCGGTCACGATCAGTGCCGCCCAGGCCCAGTCCATGACGTTGGCGAGCGCGAAGACAACGGTCAGACTGCCCAGCAGGAGCACGAAGTGTCCCGCGTAGCCTGCGCCGGCGAGCATGCCCGACGCCTTACCCGCCTTCGTCGCCTCCTCCTTCATTTCCGCCTTGGCCAGCTGGATCTCTTCCTGGACGAGTCGGGACACGTCCTTGCTGATCTCACCGACCAGCTCACCGACCGACGGTTCGCCGGTCGACTGCTCGACCGACGCCGGTTCGACGGACCGGCCCGGCCGGGTCCGGCGATCCCGTACCGACGCCGCCCTGTCCGGATGGATGGTGGCCACGGCTCAACTCCCTTGCACTGGCGGGGCCCCGTCGTCCCGGCTGCGCGGGTACGCGGGCGGGGTGTGCGGTGTCACCGGCCCCGAGTCGCCGCCGGCGCTGCCGGGGGTGCGGTGCGGCGGCTGCGACTGCTCGTACGTGTCCAGTGGGTCCGGCTGCCCGAATCCGGCGCGGGACGATTCGGAACGCGTGTCGCCCGAGGCCACGCCGGCCGGTGCGAGGTGTTCCGCCGGGCGGTCGGCACCGGACGGCTCCGCGCCGGAGGCACTCCGGCCGCCGCCGTCGGAGCCGGAGCCTGCTGCTTGGACGCCCTTGCCGGCGCGGGCGACGGCGAAGCCTGCCAGTGCGGCCCCCGCCAGGAACACGCCGGGCCTGCGCCTGGCGAAGTCCCCGAGGTCGCTGAGCAGTCCCTCGGGGCCCCGGCTCTCGAGGCGGGAGGCCACTCGCCCGCTGCCGTCGGCCACCTGGCGCACGGCCTTGGCCGCCGCGGAGCCCGACCGGGCGTTGCTGCTCATCTCCTTCAGGTCGTCGGACACCTGCTGCAAATTGGCGGCCAGGCTGTGGGTCTGGGAATGCGCCTGGTCGCGGAGTTGACCGCGCACCTGGCCCGTCAGATCCCTGGCCTGGGAGCGAGCCTCGTCGGCCACTCCCGCCGCCTGCTGTTTGGCGGTGCCTGCCACGCTCGAGGCGTGCTCCGTGACCACCTCCGTACCCTGCGCCGCCTTCTCCTGTGCTGCGCTCGCTGCTGCCGCGGTCTTGTTCTGGTCCCTGCGGTCGGGGCCGTCGATGTCACTCAAGACTCCTCCTGCGTCAGACGATGCGGTTCTTGTCCCCGTGCGGGTACCCCTCACCCGGCACCGTATCTGCGCATATCGGGAAAAATAACCGTTCAAGAGCAAACCATCATGAACACCGTCTGTTACCGAGCGGGGCTTGAGAGCGACGGCTCCGGATACCCCCCGCCCCGAGGCGACCACGGGACGTATCGCAGAGAACGAACACTGCGCCGGGTGGAAACCGGGGAACTCACGGAGGACCAGGAGGAACGCATCGGCATGACGCTGATGCCGCTCGAGGACCGTAGGGACGTCCTGCGGGACAAGTCCGGCCTCGAGCCCGGCGATCTGAACATCGATCTCAGCCCGCTGGGCCCGCTGTCGCCCACGGGGAGCGACGAGTCCCTTTTGCCGTTTCCGCAACATCCTTTGCCGTGGCGCCTGCCATGGGCGGAGTATCTCCGGTGAACGGAGGTACACCACATGTCCACAGCAGCAGCAGAACACAAGGCGACCGGCGCGGGCGCACCGGAGCGCGGGCGTTACGACGTCGTGGTCGTCGGCGGTGGGGCCGCGGGGCTGAGCGGAGCCCTGACGCTGTCCCGGGCCCGGCGCTCGGTGCTGGTCGTCGACTCGGGCCGGCCGCGCAACGCTCCGGCCGGGCACGTACACGCGTATCTGTCGCAGGAAGGCGTGGCACCGGCAGAGCTCCTGGCGACCGGGCGCGCCGAAGTGAACCGCTACGGCGGCGAGTTCGTCACAGGCACCGTGGAGGCCGCCGAACGCCTGGAGAGCGGCCGGTTCCGCCTGGCGCTCTGCGGCGGGGCGACGGTCGAGGCGGACCGCCTGCTGGTGACGACCGGCCTGGTCGACGAGCTGCCCCCGGTGCCGGGTCTGGCGGAGCGGTGGGGACGGGAAGTGCTGCACTGTCCGTACTGCCACGGGTACGAAGTGCGCGACCGGGGCATCGGGGTGCTGTCCACCAGTCCGATGTCGGTCCACCAGGCCCTGATGTGGCGGCAGTGGAGCGACGACGTGACCCTGTTCCTGCACACGGGCCCCGAGCCGGGCGACGACGAGTACGAGCAGCTGGCCGCCCGTGGCATCGCCGTCGTGGACGGGCGGGTGGCGTCCGTGGAGAGGACGGACGGACGGCTCAGCGGAGTGGTCCTCGACAGCGGAAAGGTGATCGCGCGCCAGGCGCTCGTGGTCGCCCCCCGTTTCACCGCCCGCGCCGCCTTCCTCGCCGGGCTGGGACTCGAGGTCGCGCAGCAGGAGATGGGCGGCGTGGTGATCGGTACGCGGATCACCGCCGACCCGAACGGGGCGACCGCGGTACCGGGCGTCTGGGTGGCCGGGAACGTGGCCGACATGAGCCTCCAGGTGATCGGCGCCGCAGCCGCGGGAGTCCGCGCCGGAGCGATGATCAACGCCGACCTGATCTCGGAGGAGACCCGCCGGTCGGTCGAGGACCTCAGGCACCGTCGTGAGGCCCCTCCGGCGGGGTGAAACCGTCCGCGTGGCCCAGGGCCCGTCTACACGATGCGGCCCGGGCGAAACGGTCTCGGCGATGCGGTCGAGGTGAAGCGCTCTACGCGAACAGGAACGCCGCGGCGCCGCCGGCACCGAGCCCGGCGCCGGCGGCGGTCTGGGCGACCGAGTGGTAGCCGAGTGCGACGCGGGACCAGCACACCGCCAGGACGAGACCGTAGGCGGCGATCCACCACGGCGAATGGACACAGGCCAGCAGGGCCGTGACGGCGGAGGCGACCGCCGAGTCCACGCTGATCTTCCAGACGGTGTTCACGGCGAGGAGGACCACGGTCATCGCCCACAAGGCCGTCATCGCGAGCAGGATGCCGGTCGGAGCGTTCCCGAGGACCATCACCACGAAGCCCACAGCTATGGAGCCGAGGATCACGAAGAAGATGGGGGCGCGCTGTCGGCGGTCCACCACGTGCCGGTCGCCCCAGGTGCCGCGGCGGCGCTCCCTCTCGATGTAGGCGGCAGGCACGATGCCGGCGCACAGCGCGCCCAGCAGGCCCCACGGCAGGCCGGTCCAGCTGTCGGCGGCGGCCGCGCCGATGCCGAGCATGCCCGGCAGCAGCACGTTGCGGGGCTGGAGGAGATCGGTGACCGCGCGGGCCACCTCAGTGGTCCGCTGCGCGGCGCTGCGGGACATGCCGGGTCCTTCTCGGGTCTTGGCGGGCGCTCGACACGGCGGCCGGCCCGCACGGCCGGCCGCCATGATCGTATACGCCCGCCCGGACCGCCCGGCAGGCACTCGGGCCGCGAGCACGTCCGGCGCGATCCGCAGGTCCGAGAGCAGCCCGCGGTACGCCGCCTCACGGTCGTCGGCCCGCAACACCGCCGACGGGTGGAACGTGCCGACGACGCAGCCGTGGGCGGCGGCGTCCTCCGGCGGCAGCCCGCCGGCGCCGGAGATGTCGGCCCGGCCGAACTCGTCCCACGCGGGCAGGGGCAGCAGGAGCCCGCGCTGCTCGGTGACGCGGAAGGAGCCACCGAGCACGGCCCTGCCCGCGGTGGCCCCCAGCGCCATCACAAGGCCGGGCCCGATCGTGCGTGGGGGCAGGTTCGCCTGTGCGCACGCCGGGTACCCGGGCCGCCCGGCGGTACTCGTACCGCCGGTGTGCTGTGGCCGCGGCCTGCGAGGTACGCGGAACCGTCCGTACGCGATGGGAGGCCCGGATGACCGACGCCCTCGAGCTCGACGCCTTGTGGGAGGAGTTCCGCGGTGTCGTCAACATGACCTCGCAGGAGCTGAGCGCCCGGCTCCAGGCCCAGGACGCGGGCGAGGACACCGATCCCCCGCCGGACGGGCCCGGCTCCCCGACGCGGAGGAAGGTCCTGGCGGTGCCGCGCAAGCGTCGCACCGACCTCACCGACGACGACGTGCGCGTGATGTACCAGGTGGTGGACACGGTGCAGGCGCGGCGGGAGCAGAGCGCGGCGGGCACGGACGACACCCGCGGACGCCACCGGCTGATGGCGCTCGGGCACGACCCGCTGAAGGCGGGCCGACCGAACGGCTGGCCGGTGCGCGGCAGGGGACGAAATCCGGACTGTTGACTCGGGAGATTTCGGGCACCCGCCCGGTATGAACAGTCAAAGCCCCGATCCCGACCCCCGGAAGACTCCCGGCCTCCGGCCCGGTGGCACCGTGCCACCCGGAGAGACGCCGCCCGGCGAAGCGAGCACCGGTTCGGAGACCGGCCCGCGCGGGGACCAGTCGCGCGGCTGGGCCAAGGGTCCGATGATCGCCATCGGCATCGTCGTCGTGGTCTTCGCGGCCTTCTTCCTGACGTACGCGCTGGTCATGATCCTGTGACCGGTCGCCTGCCCGGTCACCGCACGCCGCCGACACGGTCGCGCCGCGGACTCGTGGTCCCGTGCGCCTTCGGCAACGCGGCCGGGTGAGCGCAGGCGGTACCGCGCCGCATCAGCCGCAGCCGCCACAGGAAGGAGACATGCCATGTCCGGCGAAGGAGTCCGGCGCGACCAGGCGCGGGGCGACGAGGTCTACCAGCCGCAGCACTCCGACGTGCAGAACCCTCCGAACAACGACCTCGACATGGAGAACGTGATCGGCGAGCGCGGACTCGACGACATGATGGTGGAGGGCTACTCCCCGCCCGAGCGACCGCTCGGCGTGGGCAAACACGGGACGACCGGTGAGGAGCAGCAGGAGGGCGAGAGCCTCGACCAGCGCCTCGCGCAGGAGCTTCCCGACGTGCAGGAGCCGCGGGGCGACGGCATCGGCGACCTCGAGGGCGGCGCAGGCGAGCCGGTCGACCAGGAGGCCGGCGTGACCCGCTCCGGGCGCCTCACGAGCGCCGAGGACCCCGCCCCCCGGCGGCCGAGCGACATGGTCGCCCGTGACGTGGGCATCGACGGCGGCGCCGCCGGGGCCGAGGAAGCCGCAGTGCACGTGACCGACGACGACCAACTGCGCGACGAGTAGCGCGAGGTACGGCGGCAGGCCCGCTTCCGGGTCCTCTTCCGGGTCGGCGACGAAAAACCGTCGTGATTCTGCGGGGGACGTACCGGCATCGGTTGACGGCCGTTCAGGCGGGCGCATGCCGGCGCCCCCGCCGGGGGGTGCGCCGGGGCACGTGTGGGCGCCCCGCCCGGGTGCGCCGCCGCGACCGTACCGGACGCGGGAATTCCGCTTCCCCGAATTCCGCAAGGACCTTGGTCACCGCCACCTCCATTGGCATGCTTGAGCCCCGCGCAGGGCGGGCATGGACCGTCCACGCCCGCCGTGCGCGGTTCGCCCAGCTCAAGGCGGAGGTGTAGAAAGAATCCATGGCCGGACACTACGGCCGCCCGCGCTCGGTTCTGAGGATGCGAACTGTCGCCGGTCAGGTCTTTCTCCTGCAGGTGGCGATCGTGGTGTTGCTCGTCGCCGCGGCCATGGCGGCACTCGTGTTCCAGTCCCGTGCGGGCAGTGAACGCGAGGCACGCAACCGGTCGGTCGCCGTCGCGGAGACCTTCGCCAACTCCCCCGGAATCGAGGAGGCACTGGCGAGTCCCGATCCCACCGCGCAGCTCCAGCCCGAGGCCGAGGCGGCCCGCAAGCGTTCCGGCGTCGACTTCATCGTCGTGATGAACCCCGAGGGCACCCGTTACACCCATCCGCTTCCGGACCGGATCGGTAAGAAGTTCGTCGGCGACCTGGACCATGCCCGCGCCGGCGAGGTGTTCACCGAGCGGATCACCGGCACCATCGGACCGCTCGTCCAGGCGACCGTCCCGGTCACCGACGACGACGGGACCGTGGTCGGCCTGGTCTCCGCCGGTATCACCATCGAGCACGTGAGTGGTGTCGTCGAGGAGCAGTTCCCCCTCCTCTTCGGCGCCGCGGGTGGCGTACTGCTGCTGACCACGGGCGGCACGGCCCTGGTCAGCCGCCGGCTGCGGCGTCAGACCCATGGGCTCGGCCCCGCCGAGATGACCCGGATGTACGAACATCACGACGCGGTTCTGCACGCAGTCCGCGAGGGAGTCCTGATCGTCAGCGGCGACGGCCGCCTGGTGCTCGCCAACGACGAGGCCCGCCGACTGCTCGGTCTGCCGGCGGAGGTGGACGGCATGCCGGTCACGGAGCTGGGCCTCGATCCGCTCGCCACACGTCTGCTGTCCTCCGGGCGCGTCGTGACCGACGAGGTGTTCCCCGTCGGTCAGCGGCTCATCGCCGTCAACCAGCGCTCGACGGACCAGCACGGCGGGCCGCCCGGCAGCGTCGCGACCCTGCGGGACACCACGGAGCTGCAGGCCCTCACGGGCCGGGCGGACCTGGCCAGAGGACGACTCAGGCTGCTCTACGACGCGGGCACGGAGATCGGCACCACGCTGGACGTGGTCCGCACGTGCGAGGAGCTCACCGAGTTCGCCGCGTCCCGGTTCGCCGACTTCGCCACCGTCGATCTGGTGGAGGCGGTGCTGCGTGGCGAGGAGCCCACCGCCACGGGCGCGGACACCGACATGCGGCGCACCGCCGTCAGCGGCTCCGGCGAGACGGCGCTCTACCCGTTGGGGCACACGATCCGGTTCGCACCCGTCACGCCGATGGGCAGGGGGCTCGGCCGGGGAGAGGCGGTGCTGCAGGCGGATCTGACCAGCCTGTCCGGCTGGCAGGAACAGGATCCGGAGCGGGCCCGGATGCTGCTCGAGCAGGGCATCCATTCGATGATCGCGGTTCCGCTGCGGGCACGGGGCGTGATCCTGGGCGTGGCCATGTTCTGGCGGGGGCCTGGCCATCCGGAGCCGTTCGAGGACGAGGATCTGTCGCTGGCAGAGGAACTGGTCGCCCGCGCGGCGGTCAGTGTCGACAACGCACGGCGCTACTCACGCGAGCACACGATGGCGGTCACGCTCCAGCGCAGCCTGCTGCCCCGCGTGCTGCCGGAGCAGACCGCCCTCGACGTCGCCTACCGCTACCGTCCCGCACTGGCCGGGCTCGGGGGGCTGGGGGGCGTGGGCGGCGACTGGTTCGACATCATTCCGCTGCCCGGCGCACGGGTGGCTCTCGTCGTCGGGGACGTCGTCGGCCACGGGCTCCACGCCGCCGCCACCATGGGGCGCCTGCGTACGGCAGTGCACAACTTCTCCAGCCTGGACCTGCCGCCCGACGAGCTGATGTTCCATCTGGACGAGTTGGTGGCCCGTATCGACCAGGACGAGACCGACGACGGCGCGGACGCCGGGGTCACCGGGGCCACCTGCATCTACGCGATCTACGACGCGGTGTCGGGGACCTGCAGCATGGCGCGGGCCGGGCATCTCCAGCCGGTGATCGTCCATCCGGACGGCACGGCGGAGTTCGCGGACGTGCCGGGCGGGCCGCCACTGGGGCTGGGCGGCCTGCCGTTCGAGACCCTCGAACTGCGGCTGCCGGAGGACAGCCGGCTGGTGCTCTACACGGACGGCCTGGTGGAGGACCGGGAACGGGAGATCGACGAAGGGCTGGAGCTGCTGCGCCGCACACTGGCCGACCACGCCGGGCAGGACCCCGAGGAAACCTGCGAGACGGTGCTGGCCGCACTGGTGCCCGAGCGGCCGCGTGACGACATCGCGCTGCTCGTGGGACGCACCCGAGTACTGGACTCCGGGCAGGTGGCGGAGTGGGACGTGCCGTCGGATCCGGCGGCGGTGGCCCGGGTGCGCGCGGCGGTGGCCGACAGGCTCGCGGCGTGGGGACTGGAGGACGAGGCGTTCACCACCGAGCTCATCCTCAGCGAGCTGGTCACCAATGCGATCCGCTACGCCACCGGGCCGATCCGGGTGCGGCTCATCCGGGAGCGCGCCCTGATCTGCGAGGTGTCCGACCACAGCAGCACCTCGCCCCATCTGCGGCAGGCCGCCATCACCGACGAGGGGGGACGCGGTCTGTTCCTGGTCGCGCAGTTCGCCGACCGCTGGGGGACGCGCTACACGGCGGACGGCAAGGTCATCTGGACCGAACAGCCCCTGCCGGGCGGTGCGGGCGTGTGAACGGCTCCACCGGGGACCGCGGGCGCGTGAACGGCTCCACCGGGACGGCCGGTGTGTGACGGGTCCACCGGGACGGCCGGTGTGTGACGGGTCCACCGGGACGGCCGGTGTGTGACGGGTCGCGGGCGCTCACCCGGGGACAAGAAACCCGGGACGCCTGCTGACGGGACGACAAGAAAAAGGGCCCCGGCGGCTCGGCCCGGTGAAGTTCGATTGCCGCTCTTGCCCGTGGGGTTACTCGTCCGTAGCGTCTGTCTCGCGCAACGGCCGGGGCGGCGTGAGCGACCGGTTCCACTTCTTGGCAGACGCCCCGGGTGCCCCTCCCCGGCGCCGGACATCGCTGCACCGTTCCGGTTCCCGTTTCCGTTTCCGTATCGCGTTCTCGTTCGTGTTCGTGTCCCCGTTCGTGTTCGTGTTCAGTCCCGTTCCTGTTCCCGCTTTCCCTGCGCCGCGTGCCCTGCTTGCGGCGCCGAATCCAGGAGCCCTGATGAATCGTCCGAAGTCCGCGCCGCTCCGAGGCCGAAGAGCCGTAGTCCGCGGGGCGGTAGCCCTCGCCGCGGGGCTGGGGCTGGTCGCCGCCACCTCCGGGTCCGCCCATGCGGTTCCCGTCCGCCTCGACTACCCGCTGACCGGCACCACGCACCTCCAGGGCACCGGCTCCGACCTCGAGCTGGGGCCCGGTGTGCTGGAGGTGACCGCGGACCTCAGAGCGGGAACGCTCTCGGCCAACACCCAACTGCCGCCCGCCCCAGGCTCGTTCAAAATGCTCGGCGCCATCCCCGTGAGCGTCACCACGGAGTTCGTCGAGACGGAGCCGACCACCGGCACGATCGATCTGAAGACCGGCGCCCTCAAGACCACCACGAAACTCACCCTGCGGCTCAAGAACCTGAAGGTCGCCGGAATTCCCACCCCGGTAGGCAGCTCGTGCCGGACGGAGGCACCGGCGGAACTCAACCTGACGTCCGATCCGGGATTCAACGCGCTCCGGGGCGGGACGCTATCCGGGACGTACAGCATTCCGAAGTTCGAACACTGCCTGCTGGCCACCCCGCTCATCAATCTGATCATTCCGGGCGACGGCAACACGGTCCGCCTGACGCTGGCGCAGCCGGCCCCGCCGCCTGCCGCCTGATCACACTCCCGCCCGGGCGGGGCCGGTGCCCCGGGTGCGCGCGCCCGGGGCCGCGGCCGATGTTCCCGGCGGCGGCCGTCCTCACCCCTTGGCGGCGACGTAGTAGACGTTGATCGGGTCACCCTCGACGGTCCGGATGCCGACATCGGTGAAACCGGCGTCCTTCAGCATCCGGACGGCCGTCTCCTGGCCCCAGACGGTGCCGAGGCCCGCCCCACCCGTGCTGAGCGAGGTCGTCATGCAGTAGAAGACGGAGAAGCCGAAGAGCGCGGGCCCGAAGGGGTGTCCGATGTTCTTCTCCAGCCTGCTGGACGCGGCCATGTCGGCCATGAGGAAGGTGCCGCCCTCCCGCAGCGCCCCGGCGATCGCCGCCAGTGTCGCGTCGGGCCTCGCCAGGTCGTGGATCACGTCGAACGCGGTGATCAGGTCGTACTCGCCACTGATCTCCGTCGAGTCGCCGACCGTCCACCGCACGTTGCCGAGCCCCAGCCGGGCCGCCTCCGCGCGGCCTGCGGCGATGCCCTCCTCGGAGCGGTCCAGACCGTGGAAGAGGCTGGCCGGATACGCCTTCGCGAGCACCACCGGGGCGTGGCCCTGTCCAGTGCCCACGTCGAGGGCGTGGATGCCCGTACGAAGCCGGTCGGGGAGACCGGGTGCGAGGGGGATGATGGTGTCCACGAGGGACCGGTCGTAGACGCGGGCCGTCTCCTCGGCCTGCAGTGCCTGGAACCTCGGATAGGCGGAGTACGGCACTCCCCCGCCTTCGCGGAAGCAGCGCACGATCTGCTGCTCGACCTCACCCATCAGCCCGATGTACTGCATCATGCCGGCGAGGTCGTCGGGGCCCGCCGCGGTCGTCAGGGAGGCGGCGTGCTCGGGCGGCAGGGTGTAGGTCTCGTCGTGCGGCTCGTACGAGACGATGCCGCCGACGACCATGCCGCCCAGCCACTCGCGCACGTAGCGCTCGTCGAGATCCGCCGCCTCCGCGATGCCGGCACTGGTCGAGGGCGGCAGGTCGGCGAGGGTGTCGAACAGCCTGGTCTGATGGCCGATGCTGATCAGCAGGGCCAGTGCGCCCTTGTTCAGCACGTCGACCATCTCACCGGCGAACGCCTCCTGCTCGGCGAGGTCGAGTGCCGCCTGCCCGGGTACCGTTTGCTGTGTGTCAGGCCCCGACATGACCGCTCCTTCCACAGAGGCTGCTGCCGCGCACCGGCGAGACCGGCCGCATTTTTCACATTACGCCCGAGTCGGGGTCGGAGACTTGGCAGAGCGGGAACGGCTTGGGACCCGGAACGCCGGGCGCGGCGAAGGTCCACGAGATCGACGTGCCGGATACCGCCGGAGCCACCTTCCCGGGACACTTCACCGCGCAGCCGGGCGCCTGACCGCGGAGGGGTCGGCCGCGCGCTCGACCGCCGGACGGCCGAGCCGTCGAGACGGCGGCGGCATCGGTGCCGGCTCCGTCAACCGTCATCCGTCAGGTGACAGGGAGCAGTAGTTCCGGGCGGTCCCACATGACGGCCGGGGGCCGGGCGTCGACGGTGCCGGTGCGCCGGGCACCCACGCTCAGGTAGAAGCCCTCCGCGGGCGGATGCGCCACGACGCGGACGGCGTCCAGTCCGGCCGACCGGGCCCGGCCGGCCATGTGCTCGATCATCAGGCGGCCGATGCCCAGCCCCTGCGCATCGTCGGCCACGAACATCAGATCCAGCTCGGGCGGCGACAGCACCAGGGAGTAGAAGCCGAGGACTCCGCCGCCGTCGGTGGCGACGAACACGTCGTGCGCCTCGATGTAGTCGGGGCCGACGCGGTATCCGGCGACCATCGGGGCGTAGTGGCCCCGGTAGGCACCGGAGCCCCGCACCAGCCGGGTGAGCCGCCTGGCGTCGGCAGCGGTCGCGCGGCGGATCGCCGAGGCTCCCGGGCGAGCGGCCCGCCGCCCGGCGGCGCCCTTCGCGGTCAGGGGTGACGTCATGGAACGAGTATGACGCGCCCCGGGGCCCGGCCCGGTCACGCCCGCCACGTGGTGGACCTCACCCGTGCACGGACCTCAGCCGTGTACGGGACCGCCCGCGCCGCGAGAACAGCCTGAGGCAGTCCGCCTCCGGTTCACTCCGCCGTGTCGAGGAAGTCGGCCACCATGGCGGCGCATTCGTCCGGCGCCGCGATCCGGGTGCCGAGTTGCTCCGCCTTGTCCCTCTTTGCCCCTGCGTTCCCTCCGGCGACCAGGAGGGAGGTCCGCTTGGACACGCCGGAGGACGACTTGGCCCCGGCGCGCTCGATGAGTTCGTCCATCTCGTTGCGCGGCGGGCCCGCCGCGCCGACGATCTCCATCAGCCAGGCGTAGGCGTCCCGCCGAAGAGACCATAGCCTTCGCGAGCCGGTCGACGAGGTGACGAGACTACGACTCCGCGCGATGCATCATCGCTGGACGGGCCCCGTGCCGATCAGCGGCCATCCCCGTCCGCGTGCCCCGTTCCGGACCGGGCCCCCGGCCGCACAGCGAAGGACCACGCCCATGCCCCGCTCGGGCGTCTCGGCACCCGCTGTGGGGCCGCAACGAGGAGGGCTGCTCGGAGGACCCCGGCTCACCTCCGCGATCGCCGTCGCCTACACGCGTGGCCTGCGCGGAGAGCATCCCGTCTACTGGCGCACCGCACCCGTGCTCAAGCACTGGCTGGCCCACAACAACGAAACCGACCGGGACACCTCCTCCTCGGTCCGCCCGCGGGTCCTGTACGAGTACGACCTACGAGCCTTCCGCCCCGCCGTGGAAGCGGGGGCGGTCGCGGGAGTGATGCCCTCCTGCAACCTCGTCAACGGCAGGCCGAACCGTCTCTCCCTCCTGCTGAACACCCATCTGCGCACGTGGACCGACCGGTCCCTGGTGGTCTGCTCGGACGCCGGCGCACCCTCCAACCTGGTGGACTTGGAGCACTACTACGGCACCCACGAGGACACCACGGCCGCCGCACTGCGCGCCGGCGTGGACAGCTTCACGGATCACGGCGAGGACTCCTCGGTCATTCGCGAACGGGTCAGCAAAGCACTCGACCTGGGGCTGCTCGAGGAGAAGGACATCGACGAGGCCGTGCGCCGACTCCTCAGGATGCGCTTCGACCTCGGGGAGTTCGACCCGAACTCGACCCGTACGCCGGGGCCGGGGCCTTCGACACACCCGAGCACCGGGCCCTCGCGCAGGAGGCCGCGGAGCAGGCGGTCGCACTGCTCAGGAACGACGGCCTGCTGCCGCTGGCCGCAGGAACGCGCATCGCGGTGGTCGGGTTGCTCGCCGACGAGTGCAAGCTCGACTGGTACAGCGGAACGCTGATCCACCGCTGCACGCCGGTGGACGGCCTGCGCGCCCGCTTCGGCGCTCAGAACGTCACGTTCACCGAGGGCGTCGACCGGGGCCGGCTGCGGACGGCGGCGGGCTGGGTGCACGTACCGTCCTCTTCAGGTACCGGCGGGCCGCGGGCGGCCGAGGGCGCTCTCGACCCTGCGCTGCTCCGGGGGCGCACAGGCCTTCCACCGCTGACCGTCGGCGATGAGCCCACGGTGTTCGCCATGGTGGAGTGGGGAGAGGGACTGTTCACCTTCCGCGCACCCGGCGGCGCCTACGTGTCGGTCGCAAAGGACGGTCTCGTGCGCGCTTCCGCCGACCAGCCCGGAGGCTGGGTGGTGCGGGAGACGTTCCGGCTCGAGGAACACGGTGACGGCCACCTCCTCGCACATGTGGCTACCGGACAGTACGTCTCAGTCACCGCTGGGCGCGGTCCGGTCAGCACTGGCCGGCGTTCCCGCCTCCGAGCACCCCGATGACATACCGCCGGCGCGCGGTCCTCGCGCCGACCACGCGGGACCGGACGTCGTCGGGCTGTTCGCCGACCGCGCCGCCGAGTACCGCGCCACGGTGGTCCGTGTCCCGGCGGCCGGTGCAGCGGCGGCCGTCGGCGACGCGCTGCTGCGCACGGGAGCACGGTCCCTGGTGGTGCCGCCCGGGCTCCCCGATGACCTGGTCCCGAAGGGACCCTGGTCGCGGCCGGCGGACGTCCCGCCCCTGACGGTAGGACAACTCGATGCGGCGGACGCCGTGGTCACCACCGTCGTCACCGCAATCGCCGTCACCGGCACCGTGACCCTCGACCACGGCCCCGGCCAGGGCCGCAGGGCCCTGACCCTGCTGCCGGACCAGCACATCTGTGTGGTCCGGGCACATCACCAGATCACTCCCGACGTGCCCGAGGCGCTGAGCCGGCTCGACCCGTTCCGCCCGCTCACGCTGATCTCCGGCCCCTCGGCCACCAGCGATATCGAACTGAACCGTGTCGAGGGCGTGCACGGCCCCAGGATCCTGGACCTCGCCGTGGTGACGGAAGCCTAAGGACCGGGCGCCGGGAGCGTGAGGGGGAGCAGCGCGGGCAGGTACCGCGCTGCTCCGGCATGCCCCTTCTTTCACCGCCGACCAGACGGCAACATACCTCCCACGTATTCATGAGGCCGGGTTCGGCAACAGGCAACTGAGCAGCGTCTTCTTGAAATCTTCGTCAGCCCTATGAACGGCCGGCCGGGCCGTTTGCACCTGGACACCCGACACGGCCGAGCTGAGCCCGACCCTGCCCACCGCGCCGTCCGCCGTCCTGCTCCGCATCACCCCCACGGACTCCGGCGCTCCCTGACCACCCCCACGTCTACATCACGAACCGACGAGAGGACCCATCGGGTGCCCCCTCTGCACCAGCCGGACGGACGCTTCACCAACCCCGTGATCCCCGGCTTCCACCCCGACCCGAGCGTCTGCCGCGTCGGCGACGACTACTACCTGGCCTGCTCGAGCTTCGAGTACTTCCCCGGCGTACCCCTGTTCCACAGCCGCGACCTGGTGAACTGGACGCAGATCGGCAACGCCCTGGACCGGCCGAGCCAGTTGCGGCTTCCGGCCGACATGCCGTCCTCCGGCGGAATCTACGCCCCCACCCTGCGCCACCACGACGGCCGCTTCTGGCTGGCCGTCACCAACTGCAGCGAAGGCGGCGGAAACCTGATCGTCACGGCGACCGACCCCGCCGGACCATGGTCGGATCCCGTCAGGGCACCGGGCGTGCCCGGCATCGATCCCGACCTTGTCTGGGACGAGGACGGCACCTGCTGGTGCACGGTCGCCGGGGTCTCGCAGGTCCGAATCGACCCGTCCACCGGGCAGACGTACGGGACTCCGCACAGCCTCTGGTCCGGCGCACCCGGTGCCAAGGCCCCGGAGGCGCCGCACCTGTACCGGATCGACGACTACTGGTACCTGCTCATCGCCGAGGGCGGCACCGAGCGCGGCCACGGTGTGTCGATCGCCCGAGGCCGTGCGCCCAGCGGCCCGTTCGAGCCGTGCCCGGCCAACCCGATCCTCACCCACCGCGGCACCGACCACCCCGTCCAGAACACCGGGCACGCGGACCTGGTCCAGGCGCCCGACGGATCCTGGTGGATGATCATGCTCGGGGTGCGGCCGGGCGGCGGCACCCCCGGCTGGCACGTGCTCGGCCGGGAGACCTTCCTGGCACCCGTGACCTGGGCGGACGGCTGGCCTGTCGTCGGCGAAGTCGCGCTGGACCTGCCGGAGTTCCCCTGGCCGCTTGCCCCCGGTCCCGTCGAGGAGCAGCGGGACGACTTCGAGCTGAGCGAACTGCGCCCGTCGTGGATTTCTCTGCGTGACCGCCCGGCCGGACACTTCACCACGAAGGAGCGTCCGGGCTGGCTGACGCTCCGCGCTCGGGGCGGCTCCCTGGACGAGGCCGACGTCGTCTTCGCCGGCCGGCGCCAGCAGCACCTGGCGTGCGGGGCACGCACCCTCATCGACGCCTCGCAGGGATCCGGCGGTCTGGCCGTACGGCTGGACGAGCGGCACCACTACGCGATCGAGGCGTCCGACACCGAGGTGCGGGTGATCGCGCGCGTCGGCACGTTGCGCAGCGTCGAGGCCACGGAGCCCCTGCCCGAAGGGCCGGTCGTACTCGGCATCACGATCGGCGACCCGCTTCCCCCGCACGACGCCCGCACCGGACCCGACGCCGTCTCCCTCGGCTTCGAACGGCCCGACGGCACCTTCACCACGCTCGCCACCCTCGACGGCCGCTACCTGTCGACCGAGGTCGCAGGCGGCTTCACCGGCCGCGTCATCGGCATGTACGCGGCGAGCGGCACCACCCACTTCGACTGGTTCGACTACGAGTCCCACAGCCGCTGAACCAGTCGCCTCAACGCGATCCCGCCGAGGGGCGCGTCGACTCCTCCCTCGGCGGGATCTACCTCGTGGAGAAGTCGAGCCGGATCACGGCCCAGTCGCTCACACTGAACCGGAACGGCACCAGGTTCCGGGGTCTGTGGCACGGCGACACCAAGCTGGCCTAGGGCCGGGACTACACCGTCTTCGAGGACCGGCTCACCCTCACGGCACCGGCCCTGACCCGGTTGACCGGCGATCGCGACTACGGGGTCAACACGTCGCTCCAGGCCCGGTTCTCCAAGGGGCTGCCCTGGCAGATCGGCATCCTCACCTACGACTCTCCGGTGCTGTCGAACGCCACGGGCACGGCCGAGAAGTTCACCATTCCCACGAAGTACCAGAGTGACCTGTTGGCGACCATGGAGGCCACGTACGCCGACGGCACCAACGCCGGCCCGACCGACCGGACTCCGTACCAGGAGTTCAACAAGGCATTCTCACCGGACTACCCGAACGGCACGATCATTCTGACCACCGAAACACTCACGTCACTGCGTGACGGCGAAGAGGCGACGCTGACCTTCCACTTCCACAGCGGCACCGAAATGCAGTACAAGGTCACGAAGTCCGGAGACTCTGTCACCGGTACGGCTGTCAAGGAATCCTGACCGACCGGCCCCACGCCCTGGTTGCCCACGTCACGTCCCGGGCAGCCAGGGCACCGGCGTCTTTGCGCGGCCTGGTGGAGGCCGCAGGAGGGCAACGACTCAGGGCCCGGAAGAACGCCGGCCCCGAGAAGGCCGTCCGCTGGACGGCGGCACGGATGACGAGCGCGCTCGCATCGACTACCGCAACGCCGTGACCAGCACGAACAGTGTCACACACAGCCGCCGTTGGGGTCCTCACCACCCGTAGCGTGCAGCTACGACCGTGCCGAGCCGTCCGTAATCGTCCTCTCACGAGGCTCGGCCACTTCCTGTGAAAAATCGTTGGCAACCTTTGCGCTTCCCGCGGTCACTCAGGAGTGCACCGTCGGCTCAATCTTACGAACGGACAGGAAATGATCACACCGAGGCAGGCCGCGCGGCAGCGCAGACACAGACGCAGGCTCATGCTGGGCGCCACATCGGCACTGATCGCCGCGGGCATTCTCACCCACCTGGTCATGACGTTGCTCCCCGATCGCAACACCGATCCAGAGCCTGCCGCGGCCGCGCCCCTCGCCACCACCCAAGTGGAGGCCACCGCCGCCCGCGAGACAGGCACCCCGACCGCGACGGCAAGCGCGACCGGCTCCCCCACCCCGACCCCGACGGCGAGCTCGACCGGCTCCCCCGCCCCGACGAGTGCCGCGACCACCACGTCAGCACGACCGGCACCCACTGACTCGCCGCGGACCAAGCGAGAGCCCGCCACGACCTCGCAGGCAGGACGGCTTCAGCCCAACACCACCTACAAGGGCGTCGCCACCGCCTACGAGGCCGGGGACGGAAACGGCGCCTGCCTGTTCGGCCCGAGCCCCGACCTCATGATCGCGGCCATGAACACCACCGACTACGAGACGTCCAAGGCGTGCGGCGCATATGTGCTCGTCCGCGCGGCCAACGGCAAATCCATCACGGTACGGATCACCAACGAATGCCCCCTGCCCTGCGCACCCGGGCAGATCGACCTCAGTCGGCAGGCATTCGCCGCACTCGCCGACCTCAAGGTCGGCCGAATCCCCATCACCTGGAGCCTGGTGAGCCCCAGCACCTCCGACACGATCTCCGTCCGGTACAAGACCGGCTCCAGCGCCCACTGGTGCGCTCTCCAGGCGATCGGCCACCGCAACCCACTCGCCAGGCTGGAAGTCAGCACCGCAAGCGGCTGGCGGCAGCTGTCCCGCACCGCCTACAACTACTTCATCTCCGCCGACGGCAGCGGTTGCGGCAGCGCGATCAGACTCACCGACATCTACGGCGAACGGCTGACCATCAACGGAATCACGGTGCGGCCCAACGTCGTGCAACCCGCCCGGGTCCAATTCGCCCGACACTGATCCTGCCGCCCGAGGCCGCCGAACTCGACCCCCTGCGGTGCAAGGCACGGGAGTGCGCCCGGAGGCCGGCGGTTCGCGTTGGGGTAGGACTTGATGCCGCCGGTGTTGGGGTGGTCGGCCCAGACGCCCCAGCCGGTCCCGGAGTTCGCCCAGGTGCACTGGCTGCCCGCGCCGGAGCCCCAGATGTTGTTGAAGAGCTTGTAGCCGTCCAGGCTGGTGTTGCCCCACTGGTCGCAGGAGTTCCAGACTGCTGCCGAAGCGGGAGCGGCGGCGAGACCGACGGTGACTTCGAGAGCCATCGCCGGCGCCAGCACCGCCATGCTGACCTTCCGTATCGCGTTCCTGACCATGGTGTCTCTTCCACGGGTGGGGGGAATGGTGGGTGCTACCACGCTCCTTGGCGTAGGACGTGGTCCTCTCCGGCGACGAGATCGATCGGCTGCGCGTCACCGGAAGAAGTCATGACTTCGACACGGACGGTGCGAGTCGGCTTCAGAACCGCCGTCGCCCCGTCGGGCGCCCAGGTCAAGTCGACCTCGGCGCCGAACCGCGTACGAACGCCCGTCAGCCGGCCCGCCGGGAGGGCGGGTGGCAGCGCGGGCAGGAGGACCAGTCGGTGGGGGGTCGACTGGAGAAGCATCTCGATCAGTACGGCGGGCAGGGTGTGGGCGGCGTCGGCGTTGTAGACGTCGCGGTTCGGGTAGTGGGTGCTCATCAGGGAAGCGTGGAAGAAGTCGCCGTCCAGGACCTGGCCGAGGGCGTGGCCGACGCGGTCACCGTCCCGCAGCCGGGCCGCGATGAGCGCGTGGTGCAGGTGGCCGTGCGCGGAGTCGTTCTCGGCGCCGCGCAGTTCGAGGGCGCGGTGGGCGGCGGCCGCGAGGGCGGGGGTGTCGTAGGGGGTGATCTCGTCGAGCGGCCAGACGCCGTAGAGGTGGCTGAGGTGGCGGTGGTCGTAGGAGTCCGCCAGGCCCGGCCACGCCCATTCGGCCAGGGCACCGTCGTCGTTGATCCGGTGCGGCGGGAGCCGGTCGGCGAGGGCGCGCCAGCGGTCGGCGTCCGGGGTGCCCGGGTGGTAGTCGGCCGCGGTGCGCAGTGCGTGACGGGCCGCCGAGAGGTCCATGGCGGCGTTGATCGTCACCCAGCTCGCGTTGGCGGGGCGGTTCTCGGGTGAGTAGGAGGGGACGACGACGAGGTGGCCTTCGCCGTCGGTGCGGGTGAGGAAGTCCTCGTAGAACAGGGCGACTTCGGAGAGGGCGGTGGCGGTGCGCGGGGAGCGGGTGCCGTGGGTCTGGTCGTGGTCGACGAGCGGCTTGAGCAGCCAGTCGGCACCCGCGGACCACAGGTGCAGGGGGTACTCGTGGCTGAAGTGGTACGAGTGGCCGGACTCGCCGTCGGTGTGGGCGGGGGCGACCACGCCCCGGGCTCCGAAGATCGCGCGGGCGTTGTCACGCCAGTCGGGCAGCTGGCGGTGGATCAGCGCGGCGTGGGCCTCGGTGACCTCGGGGAGGTCGGCGGCCGCGGCGGACGCGGTCTGGAGGTTGAGATTGGCGTCGTTGGTGAACGCCCCCGCCCAGGCCGTGTTCCAGTCGCCGGTCCACAGACCGGTCAGCCGGGGCGGGAAGAGGCCACTGGCGGACAGCAGGTGGTAGCGGCCGGCCGCGAACAGCCGCTCCAGCAGGGCGGGGTCACGCGGGCGCTTCAGCAGCTCCGAGCCCGGCAGGGCCCGTCCGGCCGGGTCGGCGGCGAGGTCGAGGGTGACGCGTTCGTAGGCGTGGCGGTGCAGGGCGGCATGACGGTCGAGGAGCTCGCCGTAGTCCATGGGCAGGTCGCGCAGGGCGCGGCGCTCCGCGGTCACGTCCAGTTCGCCGGTGTGCCGCCGGACGCGGGTGAGGAGCAGCACGGACCGGGCACCCTCGACGTGCACGCGGGGCGGGGCGAGGGTCGTCGTGCCGCCGTTGACGCCGACGAGCATGGCGCCGGTGAAGGCGCGGTCGCCCTCCGGATAGCGGGCGCGCAGGCTCAGCAGGGCACCCTCGGGGGCGACGACGGCGCCGTGGCCGACGGCCAGTCCGGCGGGGGCGCCGGGGAGCCGGTGGTCGAGGGAGATGTCGAGGGTGAGGTCCGGCGCCGTCACGTGCTGGACGATCACGTCGTCGGCGCGGGAGACGAAGACCCGGCTGGTCCAGCCGTCGCTGGTCGCCCGTACGACACCCGTCCGGAAGTCGACGTCGCGGCGGTGGTCGCCACCGGCGCCGGCGGGGCGGTCCAGACTGACCTGGAATGCAGGGTGGAAGGGCTGCGCCCACTGGTGCGGACGGGCGTCGGTGAAGCCCGCCGCGGCGGTACGGTCGCCTGCCAGGAGGCGGTCCTGGAGCCCGGGGAGTCCGGCGGCCAGCCGGGGTGGCCGCCGGTGCACGCCCTCGCTGCTCGGCCGTACCAGGGTGTGATGCGTGACGACGACCCGCTCCGCGTTCCGATCACCGAACACAAGGGCGCCGTGCCGGCCGTTGCCGCTCAGGAAGCCGTCCTCCCAGCGGGCGGCCGGCCGCGGCTCCCAGGTGCCGTGGACGGGCCCGTTGATCGCGGTCATGGCCGGAGCACCACCACGCCGTAGCGGCCGAGACTCACCCGGTCGGTGACGGCCTCGCCCGTCAGCAGGTCGTGGTGGGTGCCGGGCACCTCCACGGTGACCGGCTCGCGGCCGTGGTTGAGCACGAACAGCGCCTCGCCCCGGTGGACGGCCTCGACCTGCTCGGGGAGGCCGTCGAGCACCGGCCGGACGCCCGCGCCGGAGGCGATCCGGGCCAGCAGGTCGCGCAGCGCTTCCGGCTCCGGGAGCGTGGAGACGTACCAGGCCCGGCCCTTGCGCAGGACGGCGGGCAGTCCGTCGAGTTCACCGCCTTTGTACGGAAGGGTCTCGTCGGCCGTGCCGTCGGCCTCCAGCTCCTCCGACCACAGGGACGCCCTGAAACCCCCGCAGGAGACGGTCTCCCCGGCGTCCAGCGGCCACCACTCGTGCAGGGTGCGGATGCCGAACAGCTCCCGCAGCCGGGGGTCCATGCCGCCGGGGCGGACCCTGTCGTCCTCGTCGGCGACGCCGGTCTGGAAGCCGCAGACGAGGGTGCCACCCCGGCGGACATGGGCGAGGAGGTTGTCGATCGCCGCGTCGGTGAGCGCGTACAGCTGCGGCACGACGACCACCGAGTACGGTGTCAGGTCGTGCTCGGGGTGGGCGAAGTCGGTGGTGAGGTGGGCCTGCCAGAGGGCTCGGTGCCAGGCGCTCAGGACGTCCGGGTAGTCCACCTGGGTGGACAGGCGGCCGTCCTGGGCGCCGGCCCACCAGGCGTGCCAGTCGTGCAGGACCGCGATGTCCGCGGTGATGGTCCGGCCGGTCACCTCGGCGGCGATCCGTTCCAGCTCCGCGCCGAGCTGCTTGACCTCCTGGTACGTACGGCCCTCCTCCCCGGCATGGCTGACCATGCCGGAGTGGAACTTCTCGGCGCCCTGCCGGGACTGCCGCCACTGGAAGTAGCAGACTGCGTCGGCGCCCCGCGCGACGGCCTGCAGGGACCAGAGCCGGTTGAGGCCGCGTGGCTTGGGGTGGTTCACGCCCCGCCAGTTGACGGGCCCGGCGGCTTGTTCCATGAGCATCCACGGCCCGCGCGCCTGGGAGCGGGTCATGTCCTGGACCAGGGCGCCGCTCTGTGCGCCCAGCGGGTCGCGAGGGTCGGGGTAGATGTCGACGGAGACGACGTCCTCCTCCTCGGCCCAGCGCCAGGCGTCCTGGCCCATCCACAGCGGCATGAAGTTGCTGGTGACCGGCAGGTGCGGGGAGTGGCGGCGGACGATGTCCCGCTCGGCGACGTAGCACTCGAGGAGCATGTCGGAGGTGAAGCGGCGGAAGTCCAGCACCTGGCTGGGGTTGCGCATGTAGTGGGCCAGTCGGGGCGGCAGGATGCCGTGCCAGGTGTCGTAGCCCTGGCTCCAGAAGGCGGTGCCCCATGCCTCGTTGAGGGCGTCGAGGGTGCCGTACTTCTCGCGCAGCCAGCGGCGGAAGGCGGCCGCGGCCTCGCCGCCGTAGTCGAAGGTGCAGTACTCGTTGTTGATGTGCCACAACGTCAGGGCCGGATGTCCGCCGTAGCGGGCGGCAAGGTCCTCGGTGATGGCGGCCGCGTAGCGCCGGTAGGTGGCGCTGGAGTGCGAGAAGTGCTGCCGGCCGCCCCACCACTCGGTGCGGCCGCCCTCGGTGACGGGCAGGGTTTCCGGGTGCAGCCGGCCCATCCAGGGCGGGGGCGAGGAGGTGGGGGTGGCGAGGACGACGCCGATACCGTTCTCGTGCATCAGGTCCATCAGAGTGTCCAGCCAGCCGAACTCCCGTGCGCCGGGCTCCGGTTCCAGCATCGACCAGGAGAAGACGCCGAGGGTGACCGAGTTGACCCCGGCGGCCTTCATCAGCCGGACGTCCTCGTGCCAGGTCTCCTCGGGCCACTGCTCGGGGTTGTAGTCGCCGCCGAAGAGCAGACGGCCTCGTGTCGCGTCACTCAGGTCGGGCATCAGACCAGCTCCCCGTACTGCACGCCGCGTTCGTTGGTCGCGAGGTGGACTCGGCCGGACACGCGCGGATCGCCGGTGCCGGCCGCGCCGGTCCAGCCCCACCGGTGCTGGTCGTCGTTGATCCGCGTCGCCACCACTGACGCCTCCTCCAGCCCGCGGATCTGCGGTGCCCAGCGCTTGAGGTCGCGCGTGCCGTACGGGGTCGCGGCGGTGCCGTGGAGGACGTGCTCGGAGTCGAACGGATCGAGGCCGACGGCCCGGATCCACCAGCCGAACTCGGGCTTGTCGTTACCCCACTTGAGGTAAGGCGTCTCGGAAACGTCGAGGACGGCTTCGCCCTTCAGCGACTTCCAGGTGCGGCCGCCGTCGGTGGAACGGAAGACGGTGTCGGTATCGGCCCAGCGGTTGTCGGTGGACACGACGAGGGTCCCGGGCCGACAGGCGTCGACGGCGACACCGCCGTAGCCGAAGGCGTCGGTGGACCCGTCCGCCGCGGTGCCACCCGGCTGCACCGAGGTGGCCTCGGTCCACTTCCCTTTCGCCGTACGCAGCTTGTGCACGCTGCCGTCGGACCGGCCGTTGGGGCCGGGGGCGTTGGCGTACGTCACGTACAGCTCGCGGGTGAGGCGGTCGTACGCGGCTCGGATGGGCGCCTTGGCGGCGGTGCCGGTGGGCCGCCCGGGGACCGGCTCCCCGGTCTTTCCGTCGGACGTGCGGTGCAGGTCGGGGGTGTCGGCGGTGCCGTCGGTGTCGCCCCAGCCGGCGTAGACGCTGCGGCCTGCGGCGACGAGGAGGTTCCAGCCGTCCCGTCCGAGGTGGTCGGTCCGCGGGACCAAGCGGTCGGCCCTGTCGTCCCGGCGGTGGGCACCCCCGATGTCGGTCCGGGCGTAGGCGAGTCCTCGCACCGAAGGGTGGGACAGCCGCCGCCGCGGTCGTCTGACGGAAGCCCCGGTGCCGAGCTTCTCCGGGACCGATGCGACAAGGGCCGTGAGCTCGAACTCGCCGGTGCAGCCGGCCGACGAACCGTTCTTCGGCGGAATGTCCGGCTTGGCGACCGTGCCGGCCACGTATGTCGGGAGCAACCTGTCGGCGGCCTTGCCCGACGTGGCGCCCTCTCGCGACTTACCGTCCGAACCGCCGCAGGCGGTGAGCAGGGGCATTCCCCCGGCCACCACTGCGGTGGCGACCGTCGTGGAGGCGAGGGAGCTTCTCCGGCTCGGTCCGGAGGAGGCGGCATTCGGCGTCATGCGTCAACCCTTCATGGCGCACCTGGACACCCGGCGGTGGGCCGTCGGCTGCGGTGTCGTGAGTAGAACTGGCCGAGCTGAAGCAGACATCCGACCATTACGGGGAGATGCACAGTCGAAGCGCTTCAATGTTGCTGTGACATTAAGTGAACACTCCTGGGCGCACAAGGGTCGCTTCCAAGATTCCTCCGAAACATAGGAGGGGAGGCTCTCCAGACCTCTGTTCCCGATGTAGCGATGGCAGGCTCCCGCGCACCCGACTGCGAGCCGAACAGTGTCGAAGCGCTTCGAACAGTCCGTCGATCCATCTCAAGGGATCCCATGTGTCCGCACGCCTGCCGGGCGCACCGCTACCCCTGTCCGGATCTGCCTGTCGCAAAGCGCATCGACGACGACCTCCTGTCCCGCTCACCCTCGACGACAGGGCCGGATTCCTGCACCCGTTCGCGCCCGCGGTGCGACGGCTCGGCTTCGACGCGTTCGGCACCGGCCAGGAGTCCCTGCACGGCGTGGACTGGATGGGCCCGGCCACCGTCTTCCGACATGCCATCGGTCTCGACGCGACGTGCGCGGCCCGGGAGCACAGAATCTCGTATGCCTCGTGAGGCGCGCCGGCTTCGCATCCGGCTCGTGCCCCGCCGATGGCCGAGGTCCGTCCAGCGTCACATCCTGCGGGTAGTACATGAGCTGCACGTCGAACGCGTCGGTCCGTACGTCGATGATCGCGTCCCCGTGCAGCGGCTGTGCCGCGCCCTCGTGCGGCTCCCGGACGTGCACGAAGTGGTGGTCGATGGTCGGTTCGGGTCCGACGAGACTGCGCAGCGCGCCTGCGACCTCGGGCATTTTGACGAGGCGTCGCATGAAGGATCCCTCGGGATACGCCTCGGGGACCGGCGTGCCGTAGGGCAGCGGCGGAATGCCGGCCGCGAAGACCTCCATCGCCTCGGCGTTCATCTCCGCGGGCACCACGGCGTCCATACGCAGCGAGCCGTGGGCGACGAAGCGCGCCATCTGCACCGAGCTGAGCAGGTGCTCTCCGTTTGTCGTCATGTCCACCACGGTAGGGAGCGCGCCGCTTCTGGCGCGTGGGCCCGGCGGAACTCGGGGCTTCGCCCCGGGCGGTGCGCGGGGCACACGGTTCCCCCGAGATCGAGCACGGATAACGGAGCACCTGCCGCAGCCGCAGGCGCCGTCGGCAGTCGCGGTCATCACCGACGTCCTCGGCGAGTACGGCCTGCTCGGCTACGACCACGGCCCCGGTGCAGTGGAACGTGGCGAGATGCTGAAGTACTTCGAGGCTCTCGGTCACGCCGCCGCACCAACAAGGTCACCACCGTTGTATGGGACAACGGCTCCTTCTGTGACCACAGCAAGCACAAGTGGTGGTGTGGGCGCAGGGGCAGCAGTTCCAGGAAGCGTTCGAAGGGCAGCTCGCAGGCGCGGCAGCGCTCCAGCTTGTCCAGGACGCTGCGCCCGGCGGCGGCGACCTGCTCACTGAAGGCCCTCCGGTGCTGCCACCGCGAGTTCGGCCAGGGGCCGCTTCTCGGGCGGGCAGGCGGTGTGCTCGGCAAGCAGGCATTCCCTGCCCGGTCCTGTTGTCGCTGATCGCTCCGGCCACGGCGGCCGGGTCCGCCGCAACTTCGTCACCCTCAGGACCATGCGGCGTCCGAGGACATCGCGCTCCGTCCCCAGCTCCTTGTTCATCTTCTTCAACGCCGCGTTCTCCGCCGCCAGCCGGACGATACACGCGCCCTGATCCTCAGCGTCGCCTTCCCGGCCGCTTCGCAGCCGAGACCCGGCTCGTCGGCGTCGTCTCGCAGTTCCCCAGGTCCTCCGCGAACTCGGGGTCCGGCTTCCCGCTCTCCGCCACGACGCGTGCCGCCCCCTCACGAACTCCCGCGTGGACTTCCGACGCCTCTCCGCCGTGACAACCGACATCCCCTGCTGTCACAGACTCCACGCTACGAGGGGAACCTCACCTTCCGCACCTGCACCGAGGCCCGGATCCGCATTGCCACCTGGATCACCGACTTCTACAACACCCGCCGACTACACAGCGTGTGCGGGTTCAAGAGCCCGATCGACTACGAGAACGAGCACTGGGCCAGCTCACCATGGGGCTGGCTGCACAGGAAGGACTCCACAGTTCGAGGGGATTGACATCACTGCCTTTCGCCCGCTCGGCAGCGACTACGCCAACGCCCGGTCCACGGTTGCAGCCTCACCAGCCCAGAGTTCCGCCGGATGCCTCCTTGCGTTCAACCGGTGCCAACCGGCTCTGGTTTGCGACAACAAGAATCTGTAGTCACAACTGGTCTCGCCCATCCGGTCCAGCCCGAGGAGCTGCTCACGGGTAGGCCGAACAGGTCGGCGAAGTCGCGCACCAGGCGGGCGTACGCGTCGTCGTCCAGGGGGCTCTCGCCGTTCGCGTAGTACGCGGAGGCGCACGGGTCGCGGTCTCGACGGCCGCCTCGTACGCGGCGGAGTCGGCGACCACGGCGGCGGGCGCGGCAGTAGCGGCAGGTGAAGTCGTCATGTCGAACATACTGCCGCCCACCACTGACAACGGCCGTCCGCCCTGGAACCGGGCGCCTGTGGCACATGCCAGAGGCACCACCGGATCGAGTGTCGCCAAATGGCTTACGGCCCCCTGCCGGCTGTGCAACAGTCGTATCCGGTCCCTGTCCCAGACCCTGGCCGTGGCCGCGTTTGCATCGGAGTACGACATGCCGTCCCATCTGTTCGCGGACCGTACCGCTCAGCCGCCCGAGCGCGGAACCGTCGATGCGCTGATCTCGCGAACGCGCAGACTCCGCGGAGACGTCGACGCGGTGCGCCCCGACAGCGCCTCGGCTCAGGACGATCCCCGCGGCCGCTGGCAGCGCGCCCTGTGCGACCTGGCGCTCCATCATCTCGATGATCTGGGGGCGCACTTGGGGCAGCTCAAGGAAGGGCTTCCAGAGCGGGCCGCCGACGAACTCGCCCGTGAACTCGCCGAGTACGAGACGCACGGCACGCCCGGCGCCGGCACGCTGCTCAGCCGGGTCGGCAGCGCCGAGTGGAACCTTCTCACCGACGAAGTGAGCTGGTCCGACGAGCTGTACCGGATTCTCGGGCGCGATCCCCGCAACGGCCCCATGTCGCTGGACGAGTTGCCGTCCGTCGTGTTCGCCGAGGACCAGCCGCTGCTGACCGCGATGGTGACCGACTGCCTCGTCGACGGCCGGCCCATCGACGGCGAGTTCCGTCTCGTACTGCCCGACGGCCGGGTACGCACCGTGCACATGATGGGTGAGCCGGTGCTCGACCCGGACGGGTGCACCGCGTCGATGTGGGCCGTACTGCGGGACGTCAGCGAACTGCGCCGCAGCCAGCGGGCCGTGCGGGAGACCCGTGACTGGCTGCGGCGGCAGCAACACATGGAGCAGACGGAACGCCGCCTGGCCGCCGAGATGCAGGAGGCCGTACTGCCTCGGCGCAGCGGCTTCCCCGTCCCCGGCACCACGTCGCTGGATGTCGCGGCGCGCTGCCTCCCCTCCTCGACCGGCGCGCTCGCCGGCGGCGACTGGTACGACACCCTGCCGCTGCCGACCGGAGAGACGCTCCTGAGCGTCGGCGAGCTGACCGGTCATGGCGTGAGTGCCGCATCCTCCATGGCGATGCTGCTGGGAGCGCTGCGGGGCATGGCGGTGGCGGGCATCCGGCCGGGACCGCTGATGACGCACCTCAACCACCTACTGGACACCTCCGCACAGCCGGCCCTCGGGACCGCGGTGTGCTGCAGCTACGACCCTGGCACCAGGACCCTCTCGTGGTCCCGGGCGGGACACCCCGCTCCACTGCTGTTCCGTGACGGGTCGGGGCAGGCACTGGCGGCGCCGGACGGTGTACTGCTCGGTGCGACCGCCGGGGCGGTGTACGGGCAGGCCGAAGTCGCCCTCCGGCCGGGCGACCTGCTGGTGCTGCACACCGACGCTCTGACCCGCAGGAACGCTGCGTCACAGGCCGACGCGGACCGGCTGACGGCGATGGCAGCGCGGTTCGCCCGGGCCGAGAACGCTCAGGAATGCGTCCGCGCGATCGTCGAGGAGTTCGGTGAGCAGGAGCGTGAGGGCGACGCCTGTGTGATCGTGGCCAGGGTCGTCGCCTGAGGCGTGCCGCCGCGGCGGCCGGATGCCCAACCCCTGGCCGGGGGCGGGATCATCGCGGAGCGTCGATCAGTGTCGCGACCGGCGAGGTCCGGCCGGTGGGCGGCGTCCAGTGCGTGCGATCGTCAGGCGGCCGGAAGTCCGTGCAGCGGAGCTACCGGGGCGTACGGCCGACGCAGCCTTGGGGGCATCTCCCCTGCCCGAAGGGCCACGGGAGTACGTGCGGGGCGGTGCGACGGGACTGAGCTTGCCGGGAGGGGCGCTAGATCCCCGTACTCCGCGGCTTCGCCGAGGACTTCGCCGCGGGACCGGTGCCCGGCAGCGCGATCTCGATCTCCTCCCGCAGGTCCTCGATCTTCGAGTATCCCGAGTACTGCCCGGTCAGGCGGTACATCTCGCGCAGCCTGTCCCATGTGCGGTGCGAGGAGGTCTCCCCCATCGACACCAGTGCGAGCCGGGCGTAGCGGTCGGCCTGCTCGGGGTCGTCCGCGATGAAGCAGGCAGAGGCGAGCGAGATGTAGTCGAAGATCTTCGAGCGCTGCCGACCGCCTTCCCGCAACTGCAGGGCCTGCTTGGCATGCTTCTGCGCGATGCCCGCCGCCGAGGGGTCGTGCTCGGCGAGGGTGCGGTACGCCAGTGCCTGCATGCCGTGGAGGTCGGCCTCGTCGAACATCTGCATCCAACTGGGCGGCGGTACGTCGCCCTTGTCGGAGACGAACAGCTCCTCGGCCTCTCCGAGGGTGCGGCGCATCGCCTGTCCCTTGCCCATGGACGCCTGCGCCCATGCCTCGATGGTGTGCAGCATCGCGCGGGTGCGCGGCAGGGTCTGCTCCCCGGAGCCGGACTTGGCGAGCTTCATCAAATCGAGCGCGTCGTCGGGACGGCCCAGATGGACCATCTGGCGCGCGGCACGGGACAGGGCCTCACCGGCGCGGGGGCGGTCGCCGCCCTCGCGGGCCGCGTGGGCGGCGATCACGAAGTACTTCTGGGCGGTGGGTTCGAGGCCGACGTCGTGGGACATCCAGCCCGCCAGCACCGCCAGGTTGGCGGCGACGCCCCACAGGCGCCGCTGGAGATGGTCGGGGTGGTGATAGGCGAGCATGCCGCCCACCTCGTTGAGCTGTCCGACCACCGCCTTGCGCTGCAGGCCGCCGCCGCGGGCGGCGTCCCAGGCGCGGAACACCTCGACGGAACGCTCCAGGGCCTCGATCTCCTGCGACCCGATCGGGGCGGCCTCGTACCGGTCGTACCCGGCGGGGTCGGCGTGAAGGACGTCGGAGGTGTGTGCGGCGCCCCGGGAGGCCGCCGGATCGGTCTTGAGCCAGTCGTGCATGGCGCTGCTGAGTGCGGAGCCCGCGGCAAGTGCCGCGCCGGCGCCCACCAGGCCGCGTCGGTTGAGCATGAGGTCCATTCCCGTGAATTCGGTGAGGACCGCCGCCGTACGGTCGGGCGCCCAGGGCAGACCGTCAGGGTTGTCGGTGCCCTGGACGTCCCGCCGCTTACCCACTCGCCCGCTTCGTGCGAACCCGAGGTCCTCGATGGTCACGACACGACCGAGTCGCTCGGTGAACAGAGCTGCCAGCACCTTGGGCACGGGATCGCGCGGGGTCTCCCCCATGTCGATCCAGCGCCGGACCCGCGAAGTATCGGTCGCCAGCTGCGGATGGCCCATGGCGGCCGCCTGCCGGTTCACAAGTCTTGCGAGCTCGCCCTTGGACCAGCCGGTCAGGCCGAACAGGTCGCACAGGCGGGCGTTGGGTTCTCTGCTCACGTCAAGCCCCCAGGTTCTCGGCTGAGTTGACAGTAACCCGCTGTCATGGGGCGGGCGAGTATTCGCCAGGGTTCGCCAGGGTTCGCCAGATGGTGTGCCACCCGCGCCCCGGTGTCAGGTAGGAAAGCGCCACCCCGCCCCGGCTGCCGGGGCACATTCCCCAGGGTGTTGTCCCTGGCATATGGGGCGGGGCGCGCACGCCACTGTCGGCACACGAAGGGATCTGTATCTCCCATGTACACAGCATCGTCCTCCGTGTCCGCCCCGCCCCGGCTCCAGCAGCGCAGCGCCTTCACCGCCGGCACCGGACCGTATTCCGAGCCCGCCGCCGGCCGTGCCCGCAGGCAGGCCGGTACCACCGGCCGCCCTCTCAGCGGGAGAATCGACCTGTCCGGCCCTCAGGGCGCGCAGCTGCGCAAGGCCGTCGCGTCGGTGCACCGGATCTGTCCGGAGTTCAATCCCGTGCAGGTGCTGCGCCGCAGCGGACGGTCCGTACTGATCGTCGGAACGACGGGGCGTACCACGGCGGTCGCCAAGTGCTTACTGGACCACTCGCCGGCATGGGCCGAGCGACTGCGGCACGAAATAGCTTCGTACCGCGCCTTCGTGCGCCACCGGCCGCCGGTGCGGGCCCCACGGCTGATCGCCGCCGACCCGGAGAACTGCACCCTGGTGATCGAGCGGATGCCGGGGCGGCCGGCGGCGCTGACCCGCCACCCCGTGGAGGCCCCGCCGCGTGCGGACGTGCGCGCCGTGCTGGGCGCGGTCGCGCGGCTGAACAGCTGGCGCCCGCCGGCCGGGATGTTCGACACGCCACTGGACTACGGGTCGCGCATCTCGCGCCACCACGAGCTGGGGCTGTTCACCGACCGGGACCTGGGGGACCTGCAGAAGCTGCTGCGCGGTCTGGCCCAGGCCGGGGGCAGGCAGGGGATGGGGCAGTTCTGTCACGGCGATGCCCTGCTTTCCAACATCCTCCTGTCGCCGACCGGTCCGGTGCTGGTCGACTGGGAGCACGCCGGCTGGTATCTGCCCGGGTACGACCTGGCGACGCTGTGGGCGGTGCTGGGTGATGCCCCCGCGGCGCGCCGTCAGATCAGCCAGCTCGCGCAGCAGTCGGGCACCGCGGCACGAGACGCGTTCCTGGTGAACCTGATGCTGGTGCTGACGCGGGAGATCCGTACCTACGAGACGGCGGTGCAGCGCACCATGCGCGAGGCACCGCCGGTCCCGGCCGGCCAGGCGCAGCCCGGTCCGACGGCCGGGGAGGAGCAGCGGCTGCTGCTGCGGCGGCTGCACGACGACTGCGCGATGGCCCGCAGGGCCGTGCGTGCGGCGGTCGGCACGCGCTGACCACCGCCGCAGAGGGGGAAGTGCGCTGCGCGCCCGGTGCCGACACACCGGGCGCGCAGCGCACCGTGTTCTGGGCCGCGAAACGGCCGGTCCGAACGGACAGGCGTGTACGGAAGGGCGTATCCGGAGGCGTCGGCCTGTCCGACGGGCGTTCCCGTGCAGGTTCCGTCGCCGCTGTCGTACAAGCTGATCGCCGGGCAGAGAAACGTGGTCGGTGACCGGGTGCCCGGCGAGTATCTGTACGCGACCACGTTCGACACCGCGGGCCACCGGGTGGTGCGGGGTGAGGAGAGGTGCTACGAGATCCGGTTCGGGCGCCGGCGGCCTTTGTGAAGGAGGCCGACGTGCGAGTGCTCGGGCAGACCGCGGGGCGCCATCTGCTGTGAGGTCGGATGGCGCCCCACCCAACCTGACCTATTGTCCGACTAATCGCCGGAATGCGTGGGCCGTACGGGCGAAGGGTAGGGCTGGGCCGTCATGACCGGTCCGCGCCTTGTGCGCGGCTGCTTCCGAAAGGCCCTTGCGCACATGGCACAGCCCTTCGTACTGCCGGACTTCTATGTTCCGTATCCGGCCCGCCTCAACCCGCATGTCGAGGAGGCACAACGGCACACCAAGACGTGGGCACGCCGGATGGGGATGCTGGAGGGGTCCGGCATCTGGGAGGAGAGCGACCTCGACGCACACGACTACGCCCTGCTGTGCGCGTACACCCACCCCGACTGCGATGCCGAGGCCCTCGGCCTCGTCACCGACTGGTACGTGTGGGTCTTCTTCTTCGACGACCACTTCCTGGAGGTCTACAAGCGAAGCCAGGACCTGGCGGGCGGCAAGGAGTATCTGGACCGGCTGCCGGCCTTCATGCCGATGGACCTGTCGCAGGGCACGCCGGAGCCGACGAACCCGGTCGAGGCCGGGCTCGCCGACCTGTGGCAGCGCACGGTGCCGAGCATGTCCACAGCGTGGCGGGCCCGGTTCGCCGAGGCCACGGAACATCTGCTCAACGAGTCGATGTGGGAGCTCGTCAACATCGACGCCGGCCGGGTCGCCAATCCGTTGGAGTACATCGAGATGCGCCGGAAGGTCGGCGGCGCTCCCTGGTCCGCCGGTCTGGTCGAGTACGCGGCGCGCGCCGAGGTCCCCGAGGCGGTCGCCGATTCCCGTCCGCTGCGGGTGCTGCGCGACTCCTTCTCCGACGCGGTGCATCTGCGCAACGACCTCTTCTCGTACCAGCGCGAGGTCGAGGACGAGGGCGAGAACAGCAACGGCGTGCTGGTGCTGGAGCGGTTCCTCGGCTGCGGTACTCAGGAGGCGGCGGAGACGGTGAACGACCTGCTGACCTCACGGGTCCAGCAGTTCGAGAACACCGCGCTCACCGAGGTGCCCGCCCTGTGCGTCCACGAGGGTCTCTCCCCGGCGGACTGCGCGGCGATCGCCGCCTACACCAAGGGACTGCAGGACTGGCAGTCCGGCGGTCACGAGTGGCACATGCGCTCGAGCCGCTACATGAACGAGGGCGTGGAGAGCGGGCGTTCGCTTTTCGACGGGGTACTGGGCACGTCTGCGCTGGACATCCGGACGCTGTTCGGCCGTCCCGCCGCGGCACGGCTGCGGACACTGACCCACCGGCCGCAGCAGGTGGGGCCTTCGTGGCTGCCGGAGTTCGATCTGCCGTTCCCGCTCACGCTCAGCCCTCATCTGGAGCATGCGCGTGCCGCGTCCATCGCCTGGGCGGGCCGGATGGGTCTGCTGCAGGACGTCTGGGACGAGGCGAAGCTGACCGGCTTCGACCTCGCGCTGTGCTCCGCGGGTCTCGACCCGGACGCCACACCGGAGGAACTGGAACTCAGCGCCGAGTGGCTGACCTGGGGGACGTACGGCGACGACTACTACCCCGTGGTCTTCGGACGGTCCCGTGACCTTGAAGGCGCCCGGCTCAGCAACGAACGGCTCAAGTCCTGTATGCCGGTGGAGGAACCGGCCGCCGGCGCCGCCCTCGCGCTCTCTCCCTTGGAACGCAGCCTGGCGGATCTGTGGGCGCGTACCGCCGGGCCGATGTCCCCACAGGCGAGGCAGTCGCTGCGGAACGCGGTCGACGTGATGCTGGACAGCTGGCTGTGGGAACTGCACAACCAGGCGCAGCACCGGGTGCCCGACCCGGTCGACTACATCGAGATGCGCCGGTTCACCTTCGGCTCGGACATGACCATGAGTCTGTGCCGTCTGCGGCACGAGGGCGAACTGCCGCCCGAGCTGTACGCGAGCGGGCCCGTGAGGGGCATGGAGAACGCGGCCATGGACTACGCCTGCCTCCTCAACGACCTCTTCTCCTACCAGAAGGAGATCGAGTACGAGGGTGAGATCCACAACATGGTGCTGGTGGTGCAGACCTTCTTCGACTGCGACCGTGGCACGGCCGCCGCGATGACGGACGCTCTCATGCGGTCCCGGCTGGAGCAGTTCCTGCACAGCAAGGAGCACGGGCTGCCGGTGGTGTGCGAGGAGTTCGCACTGGACGACAAGGGGAGGGCGGCCCTCGACTCCTATGTGAGGGAGCTCGAGGACTGGCTGGCGGGCATCCTCAACTGGCATCGGAAGGTGCGGCGTTACAAGGAGGAGGATCTGCGGGGCGGTGCGTCGCCGTGGCGGCTGGGCGCGCCGACGGGGCTCGGCACGTCGGCGGCCCGGCTGTCGCTGCCGGCTCAGCGGTCGGCGGTGAGGGTGTAACTCGCCCTGCCGGCGACGCGCTCACGCTGCGGGGGCCAGGACGACCGGGGCCCGCGCGGCCCGGTCGTGCCCATGGCGCGTCGGGCCGCGCCGCCCCGTGCGCCGGTGGTCCGGCGAAGGTTTCGGCAAGGACCACAGCAAAAGGGAGCACGACTAAACTGCCCGGGGCGTCCCGGGCAGCGGATCGGACTTCGGAAGGGGCGGCTCAGCCTTGCTGGAACAGCTCCGCGGGCAGCGGCTTGAGCAGCGCGTAGAGATCGTCGGTGATGGGCCGGTCCCAGCTGGCGATCGTGACGAGCACATTGTCGCTGCGGTCGAACTGCACGCAGGAGATACGGCTTTCCGAGAGCTTCAGCCGGCGCACGATCAGCAGATTGTCCCCCTGCATGACCGGTGTGTCCTCGACGCCGGTGACATGGACGGGCTCCTCGTTCTCCAGCGCGACGAGCAGCTGGCCCACCTCGAAGGGGATCTCCCCCTCCGCCACCTTCCGGGCGGGTGAGCCCTCCGGAAGGTTACCGATGATCATCGCGGGACCCCGGCCGCCGAAAAGGTCGTAGCGCAGGAAGACGCCCTGGCAGCTTCCGTCCGGGGCGGGCAGCAGTCCGGCGCCGAGATTTCCGGGCCAGTCCCCCGGGTCCATGGCCAGGACGTCGAAGTCCGGGCCCGCGGGTGTGGCGGCGCTGCGGCGGCGGAGGAAGGACATAACCGCAATGGTACGGGTACGGGCGGCCTCGGCCGAGCCGGGGCCGGGCGCCTGTTGAACGCAGCCGTCGCCTGAACGCAGCCGTCGCCGCCGTCGTATCCCTGTACGCAAGGATGCCCGCGCGTACCGGGCCGCGCAGGCGGCACGTGTGGAACGACGAGCTGTGAGGAGAAGTGTTCCCGCCGAGTCCCGCCGAGTTTCCGTACCGACGTGAGGATCAGTCCATGAACGACCGCACCACTCCTCCCCTGCAAGCCCTGCCCGACGGCGAGGCGGAACTGCGACTGGTGGTCCGCCTCCACTGGGAGGACGTCGCCGCACTCGGGCAGGAGGCCGGTCGGCTGGCCGCTCAGATGCAGCGGCCGGTGGGCCTCGACGAGGCCGCCAGTCACCGGCTGCGCAGCCGTTCCGCCGGCCACGCGAGGCCGACGACGACAACGACGGGGGCGGGGACGACCACCACGGCTCCGGCGGCTGCGCCCGCCGGCGGTCAGCATCTGCCGCCGGCGACGTCGGTCTCCTCACTGACCGCCCGTAGCCCTGCGGACCACGCCCGGCAGGCCATCGAGAAGATCAACGGCACGGCGGGGCCCGGCCGGGACATGACGCCCACCTCCGCCTGAGCGGGCCGTCCGCCCCCCGACCGCGCCGAGGGCAGGGGGCGGGCCCCGGTGGGCGCGCCGCGTCAGGTGAGGTCGAACTCGCCGTCACGCGCGTTCAGCACGAAGGCGCGCCACTCCGCAGGAGTGAAGATCAGCGACGGGTTCTCCGGGCGGCCGCCGTTGCGCATCGCGATGAAGCCTTCGACGAACGCGATCTGCACGTCGCCGGTGCCCTGAGTGCCCGAACGCCAGTCCGCGTTGCTCAGGTCGAGGTCCGGCTTCCGGTCCGGCCTGTCCCATCCGGAAAACGTGTGCGTGGTTGTGGTGGTGGTGCTCTCGGCCACGTCCCTGCTCCTCCCGCGTCGTCTCCCGGGTCAGCGTAGCGACGACAGCCGGTCACGGACAGGGTGCCGCACGTGACGGTGGTGTGGCGGTCAGGCGGCATGTGGCGGTGGCGCGGCGGTCAGGTGACGGGCGGCTCGGCACCGACCAGCCACATGGAGAAGAACTGCGCCCCGCCTCCGTAGGCGTGGCCGAGTGCCCTGCGCGCTCCGTCCACCTGGTGCTCGCCCGCCTGCCCGCGCACCTGGAGCGCGGCCTCAGCGAAGCGGATCATGCCGGACGCCCCGATGGGGTTGGTCGAGAGCACCCCGCCGGAGGGATTCACGGGCAGATCCCCGTCGAGTCCGGTCGCGCCGGACTCGGTGAGTTTCCAGCCCTCGCCCTCCGCGGCGAAGCCCAGGTTCTCCAGCCACATCGGCTCGTACCAGGAGAACGGCACATACATCTCGACCGCGTCGATCTCGCGGCGCGGGTCGGTGACACCGGCCTGCCGGTAGACGTCGGCGGCGCAGTCCTTGCCCGCCTGCGGAGACACGAAGTCCTTGCCCGCGAACATGGTCGGTTCGCTGCGCATCGCCCCGCCGTGCATCCATGCGGGCCGGTGGGGCGAACGGGCGGCGCCCGCCCGGCCGGTGAGGACCATCGCGCACGCCCCGTCGGAGGAGGGGCAGGTCTCCGAGTAGCGGATCGGGTCCCAGAGCATGGGGGACGCCTGCACCTTCTCGAGGGTGATGCCGTGCTCGTGGAGGTGCGCGTACGGATTCTTCAGCGCGTTGCGCCGGTCCTTGTACGCGACGAGGGAGCCGACCGTGTCGGGCGCGCCGGTGCGGCGCATGTAGGCGCGTACGTGCGGGGCGAAGAAGCCGCCGGCACCGGCGAGCAGCGGCTGCTGGAAGGGGACCGGCAGGGACAGGCCCCACATGGCGTTGGACTCGGACTGCTTCTCGAAGGCCAGGGTGAGCACGGTCGCGTGCACGCGTGCCGCCACCAGGTTCGCGGCGACGAGGGCGGTGGAGCCGCCGACGGAGCCCGCGGTGTGGACGCGGAGCATGGGTTTGCCGACCGCGCCGAGGGCGTCGGCCAGATACAGCTCCGGCATCATCACGCCCTCGAAGAAGTCCGGGGCCTTGCCGATGACGACGGCGTCGATGTCGGCCCAGGTCAGATGGGCGTCGTCGAGGGCCCGCCGGGCGGCCTCGCGGACCAGTCCGGCGAGGGAGACGTCCCGGCGGGCGGCGACGTGCTTCGTCTGGCCGATGCCGACGACGGCCACGGGCTCAGCAGGCATGGGCCTCTCCTTCGAGGACGGCGACGAGGTTCTGCTGGAGGCAGGGGCCGGAGGTGGCGTGGGCGAGGGCCCGGTCCGACTCGCCGCGGTGGATCCGGGCCGCGGCTTCGCCGATCCTGATGAGGCCGGTGGCCATCACCGGGTTGGCGGCGAGTGCTCCACCGGACGGGTTGACTCTCACCCTGGCGTCGAGGTCGAGACTGCGGCGCAGGACGAGCTCCTGCGAGGTGAAGGGGGCGTGCAGCTCCGCCGTGTCGACGGGGCGTTCGAAAGCTCCGGCCCGCTCGGCGGCGAGCCGGGTGGAGGGCGATCGGGTGAGGTCGCGCACGCCGAGGGAGTGCGCCTCGATGCGGTGGTCCATGCCGCGGATCCAGGCCGGCCGGTCGCACAGCTCGCGCGCCCGGTCACCGGCGGCCAGGATCACGGCGGCCGCGCCGTCGCCGATGGGTGGGCAGTCGGAGACCCTCAAGGGCCGGACGAGGTACTCGCCGCGCGGGAACTCTCCCTGGAGCTGAGCGTGCGGGTTGGCCGAGGCGTCCTGGCGGCTGCGGGCCGCGACCGCGGCGAGCTGCGGTTCCCCGGCCTCTCCCGCGTCGATCAGCGCCTGCGCCTGGAGGGCGGCGAGGGCGACAGAGTCAGGCCACAGCGGTGCCGCGTAGTACGGGTCGAGCTGGCGGGTGAGCACGTCGCGGACCGCACCGGGCGACGACTTGCCGTACGCGTAGACGAGTGCGGTGTCGGCCTGGCCGGTCAGCAGCTTCACCCACGCCTCGTACAGCGCCCAGGCCCCGTCCGTCTCGACGTGTGACTCGCTGATCGGGGGCCAGGCGCCGACCCCGTCGAGCGCCATGGTGAACGAGAACGCCCGGCCCGCGAGGTAGTCGCTGGATCCGGAGCAGGTGAAACCGATGTCTCCGGTTCTCAGACCGGTCGCTCCCAGCACCCGGTGGAGCACCGGCATGAGCATCTCCACCTCGGACAGGTCGTCCGTGCGGCGCCGGTGGCGGGTCTGGGCGAAGGCGACGACGGCGACGTCCCTGCGGTACGGGGTGCCGCCGGCGCTCCCGTCCGGGGCGTCGTAGCGCGTCACAGCAGCTCCTTGTAGGTGTCGTAGTCTGCGTCCGGTTCGCCGGTGGGCCGGTAGTGGTCGGGGTGCAGCGCCCCCTCCCGCCACACCGGCTCGACGCGCAGCCCCAGGCGCACCCGGTCGTACGGGATGCCGCCGATGCGTCCGTGGAGCGCGAGGCCGGCACCGTCCAGGGCGATGTGTGCGTAGACGTAGGGCACCTCGATGTCGTCGTTCATGGCGTTCCTGGCCTTGATGTTGACGATGCAGAAGGTGGTGACCGTGCCGCGCGGCCCGACCTCGACCTGTTCGCCGGTGGCGACGCCGCAGGTGGGACAGGCGCCGCGGGGCGGGACGTAGACCTTGCGGCAGGACGGGCAGCGCTCGCCGACGGTCCGGTGCTCGGCGAGCGCGGCCAGATGAACGCTCTGGGCCCGGCCGGGTGTGTAGGTGTAGTCGAGCCTCGCCGGGGCGACGATGCCGGTCACGGGTCCGGTCACGGGTCCGGTCACGGGTCCGGTCACGGGTTCGGCGGCGGACCCGGCGGAGGTTCCGGTCACGGGTTTGGCAGCGGTTCCTGGGAAGCTGCCGCTGTGGGCCCGCGGCGCGGTGACGGGCTCGGACTCGTACGGCTCGAAGCAGGCGATGTCCGTGATCGCGCCGGTGCGCTCGGCCGCCCAGCGGACCCGTACCCGCATCCCGGTGCGCACATCTCCGGGACCGGGCGCGTCGAGGACGTGGAGCAGGGAGGTGTCCGCGCCGTCGAGCCGCACGAGCACCCAGGCGAACGGCGTGGTGAGCGGCTGCTGCGGGCGTGGCTGCGGGTTCCAGGCCCAGGTGGTGACGGTGCCGGTGGCATGCACCTCGACGAGGTCGCGGATCTCCTCCGCGTTGACGGGGTCGTACTCGACGGGCGGTACGAGGACCCTGCCGTCGGCGGTGCGCACACCGAGTACGGTCCGCTCGCGCAGACCGGTCAGAAAGGCGCTCTGCACGGGCCCGAGGGAGCGGGTGAAGGGGAACTCGACGACCAGCGGGGCTCGCAGCACTTCCTGCATGGGTTCTCCTCCTCAGATGCGCCGGTAGACGGGGGCGCGCTTCTCGGCGAAGGCTCGGGCGCCTTCCTTCGCGTCGGCGGTGTCGAAGACGGGCCAGCCCCGATCCAGTTCCGCGGCGAGCCCGTCGGTCTCGGTCATCTCCGCCGTCTCGTACACCGATGCCTTGACCGCCTCGACGGCGAGCGGTCCGCAGGCGTTGATCCGCTCCGCGACAACAAGCGCTGCTTCGAGGGCGGTGCCGTCGGGGACGACGCGTCCGACGAGACCGATGCGTTCGGCCTCGGCCGCGGTGTAGGGGCGTCCGGTGAGCAGCATCTCCAGGGCGTGGGTGCGTGGGATCTGGCGCGGCAGGCGCACGGTCGAGCCGCCGATCGGGAAGAGGCCGCGGCGGACCTCGAACAGCCCGAAGGTGGCGCTCTCGCCCGCGATCCGGATGTCGGTGCCCTGGAGGATCTCCGTCCCGCCGGCGACGCAGTAGCCCTCGACGGCGGCGACGACCGGCTTCCTGGGACGGTGGTGGCGGAGCATGGCCTTCCAGTGCAGATCGGGATCGGCCTTCATCCGCTCGCGGTATCCCTCGCCCTCCATACCGGCGCCCGCGAGAGCCTTGAGGTCCATGCCGGCGCAGAAGGAGCCACCCGCCCCGGTGAGGACGACGGAGCGGACGGTGTCGTCCGCGTCGGCCGCCAGCCAGGCGTCGTACAGGCCGACGAGCATGGCGATGGAGAGGGCGTTCCTGGCCTCCGGGCGGTTCAGGGTGAGGATCAGGGTCGCGCCCTCGCGTGTCACGGCGAGGTGCTCGGTGCCCGTGCGGTGGTCACTGCGGTGTTCCATGGGGAAACCTCCCGTCCCAGACCCGGAACAGGTTGCAGCAGCCGGGCGGCCAGTTCAATAGTTTTCTGACAGACAGTCAGTTTTCCTGCCCGGCACCCCTTCCCAGTTGTGCCGACCGGCGCTCTAATGACCGCCAGGCTTGCCGGGGTCAGGAGGAGCGGTGGAGTACAACCTTGCCGACCTGTTCGAATCCGTGGTCGATGTGGTGCCCGACCGCGAGGCTCTCGTGTACATCGACCGTCCCGGCACGGGCACGGAACGCCGGCTCGGCTACGCGGAACTCGACACGGCGGCCAACCGGATCGCCCACCACCTGCTCGACGCGGGCATCATGCCCGGCGAGCACCTGGGACTGCACCTCTACAACGGCATCGAGTACCTGCAGACCGCGCTCGCCTGCCTCAAGGCACGCATCGTGCCGGTGAACGTCAACTACCGGTACGTCGAGGACGAGCTGGCCTATCTGTACCGTGACGCCGACCTCGCCGCGCTCGTCTTCGACGCCGAGTTCACCGAGCGGGTGGCGGCGGTGCTGCCGCGGACCGAGAAACTGCGGCACCTGGTGCGCGTCGGCACCCCTCCCGACGGGGCGCCGCACCGCGACACGACACCGCATCTCGGCGAGGTGCCGCATCTCGACGCGGTGCCCTTCGCCGACGCGGCGGCGGCCGGCTCACCGGAACGCGGCTTCGCACCCCGGTCGGCGGACGACCGGTTCATCATCTACACGGGCGGCACCACGGGCATGCCCAAGGGGGTGGTGTGGCGCCAGGAGGACCTGTTCTTCGCCGGACTCGGCGGCGGCGCGCCGACGGGCGAGCCGGTCTCACGGCCGGAGGAACTGGCAGAGCGGGTCGCCGCGGGCGGCGACGGGATCACGTTCTTCCCCACTCCCCCGCTGATGCACGGAACCTCGACGCTCACTGCCTTCATCGGCTTCAACTTCGGCCAGCGGGTCGTACTGCACCGCAAGTTCACTCCGCACGAGGTACTGCGCACCATCGAGCGGGAGAAGGTCACCAGTGTCTCACTGGTCGGCGACGCGATGCTGCGGCCACTCATCGACGCGCTGAACGGGCCGCTCGCGGGATGCGACCTGTCCAGCCTGTTCAGCGTCTCCAGCTCCGGGGCGATCATGTCGGACTCGGTGCGCGACGAGTTCGCCGCGCTGGCGCCGAACGTCCTGCTGCTCAACAACTTCGGTTCCTCCGAGTCCGGCTTCAACGGCACCGCCACCGGCGACGGCGGACCCGCGACCGGCTTCCGGCTGCGGGTCAACGCCCGTACGGCAGTGGTGGATCCGACCACGTACGAGCCGGTGAAGCCGGGCGTGACGGGCCGGGTCGCGCAGCGCGGGCACGTGCCGCTCGGCTACTACAACGACCCGGCGAAGTCGGCGGAGACGTTCTTCGAACGCGACGGCGACCGGTGGGTGCTGCTCGGTGACATGGCGACCGTGGACGAGGACGGCATCGTCACCGTCCTGGGCCGGGGTTCGCAGTGCATCAACACCGGCGGCGAGAAGGTGTACCCGGAGGAGGTCGAGCAGGCGCTCAAGTCCCACCCCGACGTGTACGACGCGCTGGTCGCGGGCGTACCGGACCCCAGGTGGGGTCACCGGGTGGCGGCCGTCGTGCAGTTGCGCGAGGGGGCCCGCATACCGAGCCTGGACTCGATCCGGTCCCACTGCCGGGGCCGGCTGGCGGGCTACAAGATCCCCCGCCGGTTGGTGATCACCGGGGAGATCCGGCGCTCCCCGAGCGGCAAGGCGGACTACCGCTGGGCCCGGGCGGTCGCGGCCGAGGCGGCGGCGACGAAGGCGGCGGAGGCCGGCGGCGCGGCGGACTGAACCGGGCCCGTCCCCGGCCGGGGCCCGGTCCGCGCACACGCTCAGGAGCCCCGCGACGGTGGCCGCGGTCGCGGGTACGACACGCAGTGCACCGAGGAGCGAGTCGCACGGCTTCCCCTTCGGCCGCCGTCGGACCCGCGACGGCCGGCCGTCGAGGCGGCCACGCGACGCGCGACGGCGGCTCGCCGAAGTGCTCGGCCTCCGGCGCCTGGCAGGATCCGCTCACCGTTGAAGACACCGAGCCGCTCCCGGTACAACTCGAGCGGTACGCCGTTCGGGTCGTGGAAGTAGAGGCTGTCGTCGACGCCATGGTCGGGGCCGACGTACTCGACGCCCGCCTCGTCGAGCGCCTGGCGGGCGGCGCCGAACTGCGGCGCGTCGACCGACAGCGCCAGGTGCTGCACGCCGCCGATCGGGCCACGTCCGGGTCCGGTGCGCTCGGCACGTCGCAGTCCGAAGTGGCGCGGCGCCGCGAAGAGCCCTCCGGCCCGGCCCCGTCCGCGAGGAGGCCCGACTCGATGGTGACCGGCCATCCGCCGGGTACGGGGCGGCCGGCGCACCGGGCGGCCCTGCGGACTACGGCTCGCGAAGCCGCCCGCCACCACCGACGTGAGCGCTGTGATCGCGGTCGGGCGCTCCCCACCACCCCGAGGTGGGCGCTTTTGAGTCCGGCGTCCAGGGCGGGAACCACGGGCCGGTCGCAGCAGGGGGCTTCCGGTCGGGCCGCTCGGGCACCGGCCGCGGCGGATCCCGCAGGCAGTGTCGTCGGTGCGCCCTCGACCGGGAGCCGGCGCGCAGCCCCGCACCAGGCCCGGGGCGACGACACCGCACTCGGCCCCAGAAGCGGCGAGCGGCTTCCGGGCCCCGAAGCCCATGCCGGGGCCCCGGACCGAGCCCGCCCTAAGGGTAGGCTAGCCTTCCCGGCGTGAATGCTGGTGAACAGACCTCCGGGGCCACGGGTCCGCAGGGTCACGAACTGTCGGCCACGGGCGTGACCGTGGCGTACGACGGTGTCGACGTCGTGCACGACGCGTCTTTGACGCTGCGGCCCGGTGACGTCACCGTACTGGTGGGCCCGAACGGCAGCGGCAAATCCACCCTGCTGCGCACCCTCGCGCGTCTGCAGCGGCCCAGGAGCGCCACGCTCACGCTGGACGGCTCGACCGACGGACTCGCCCTGTCCCCGCGTGAGTTCTCGCGTCGCGTGGCCCTGCTCACCCAGGGACGCCCCACGCCCAGCGGGCTGACCGTACGGGACGTCGTCGAGTTCGGACGCTATCCGTACCGGGGCCGCTGGGGCAGGGCCGACCCGGACGGCCGGGCCGCGGTGGACCGGGCGCTCGCCATGACGGGCGTCACCGAACTCGCCGAACGCGGCGCCGAGCACCTCTCGGGAGGACAGCTCCAGCGCGTATGGCTCGCGGGCTGCCTCGCGCAGGAGACCGGAGTGCTGCTGCTCGACGAGCCGACGACCTACCTCGACCTGCGCTACCAGGTCGAACTCCTCGACCTCGTACGGGACCTGGCCGACGACCACGGGATCGCCGTCGGCGCCGTCCTGCACGACCTCGACCAGGCAGCGGCCGTCGCCGACCGCATCGTCCTGCTGCACGCGGGACGGATCGTCGCCGACGGCCTCCCCGACGACGTACTGACGCCGGAGCGGCTGACCGACACCTACGGCATCCGGATCGAAGTCGACACCGACCCCCTCACAGGCCGGCTGCGCACTCGCGCGATCGGCCGGCACCACACGCGAAACGAAAGGCTCAGCACCACCTCATGAGACGCCTCCTTGCCACCGCCGCGGCCGTCACCGCCGCGGCCCTCGCCCTGACCGCCTGCGGGACGACCGAACCCGCCGCCGACAACGACACCAAGAAGACCTCCGAGCCCATCACCCTGACCGACGCCTCCGGCGCCGAGGTGAAGCTCGACGGGCCCGCCAGAAAGGTCGTCGGCACCGAGTGGCACGAAGTCGAACTCCTGATATCCCTGGGTGTCGACCCCGTCGGCGTCGCCGACGTCAAGGGCTACAAGACCTGGGACACCGCGGTCCCGTTGAAGAACGAGCCCAAGGACATCGGCACCCGCGGCGAGCCGAGCATGGACACCATCGCCGGCCTGTCGCCGGACCTCATCGTCGCCAGCACCGACCTGCCGCCGGCCGCCGTGAAGCAGCTGCGCAAGGTTGCCCCGGTCCTGGAGGTGCGTTCGGCCGACGCCTCCGACCCGCTCGGTCAGATGACGGAGAACCTGGACCTCATCGCCAAGGCCACCGGCACGACGGCACAGGCCGAGAAGATCAAGAAGGACTTCGACACGAAGATCGCCGAGGGCAGGAAGGCCCTCGCCGACGCCGGACTCGGCGGCGCGAAGTACGCCTTCGCCGACGGTTACGTCGTCTCCAACCAGGTCTCGATCCGTCCCTTCACCAGCGGCTCGCTCATCGGCGCGGTCAACGAGAAGCTCGGCCTGAAGAACGCCTGGACGGTCAAGGGCGACGAGAGCTACGGCCTCGCCTCCACCGACGTGGAAGGGCTCACCACCCTCGGCGACGTGCAGTTCGCCTACATCGGCAACGACGGCGACAAGGACAGCACGCCGTTCACCGGCGCCCTGGCCAAGGACAAGGTGTGGACGTCGCTGCCGTTCGTGAAGAAGGGCAACGTCCACCGGCTGCCCGACGGCATCTGGATGTTCGGCGGTCCCGAGTCGATGAACCAGTACATCGACTCCGTCGTCGCCGCGCTGGCGAAGTAGCACCATGGCCGTCACCGCGACAACTCCCGCCACCCGTCCGCCGGCGGTCACGTCCCGGACGGGCGCGGCCGCGGTGACGGCCGCGCTGGGTCTGCTGGTCGCGGCCCTCGCCGTCGTCGACCTCACGCAGGGCACGGCCTCTGTCGGCGCCGCGGAGGTGTGGAAGGCGCTCACCGGCCGGGCCGACCCGGCCGACGCGTCCGTCGTCGTCGCCTCCCGGCTGCCGAGGATGACCGCCGGACTGCTCGTCGGCATCGCCCTCGGGATGGCCGGCTCCGCCCTGCAGGCGGTCAGCCGCAATGTCCTCGCCTCACCCGACACCCTCGCCGTCAACGCCGGCTCCTACCTGGCCCTCGGGCTGTTCGCCGTGACCGGTGTCTCGCTCCCGCTGCTCGCCTCCTCCGGGGTCGCGTTCGCCGGCGGCCTCGCGGCGGCGGCCGTCGTGCTCGGCCTGTCCGGACTCGGCGCGGGCACCGTACGGCTCGTTCTCGCCGGAACCGCCCTCATGCTGGGCCTCAACGCCGTGACCGAGGGGCTGCTCCTGCTCTCCCCCGAGGAGACCCAGGGCCTCTACGCGTGGAACCAGGGCAGCATCGCGCAGAGCGGCTTCGACGGCGTCGCCCAGATGGCGCCCATCGCCGTGGTCGGCCTCGTCGGACTGCTGCTGGCGGCCCGCCGGATCGACGCTCTGGGCCTCGGCGACGACGCCGCCCGCGGCCTCGGCGTCCCGGTCCGTGCCACCCGTGTCACGGTCGTCGTGCTCGCCGTGCTGCTCTCCGCGGCGTCGGTCACTCTCGCCGGACCGATCGGCTTCGTGGGCCTGTGCGCCCCGGCCCTCGTCCGGCCGCTCGCCCGTCGGCTCCGTGCCTTCGCCCGGGCCCGTGCGCGCGTACCGATGGCGGGTCTGACCGGGGCGGCCCTGGTGCTCGGCTCGGACGTCCTGCTGCGCGTCGTCGTTCCGGCGGACGTGGCGGTCGCCGTACCGACCGGCGTCGTCACCAGTCTCATCGGCGCCGTGTTCCTGATCGTGATGGCCACGCGGGTCCGGGACACCGCCGAAGCCGCCGCGTCCGACCGGTTGCGTATCAGGAACCGGACCGCCTTCCTGGCCACCACGGCCGTCCTGGCGGCGGTGCTCGTCGGTGTGACGATCGCCGCCGTGCTGCTGGGCGACACCAAGCTGCTGCTGGGCGACGTGGTCAACTGGGCGCAGGGCCAGGCGGGCAGTACCGTCTCCTTCGTCCTCGAAACCCGGGTCCCGCGGGTCCTCGCGGCGCTTCTCGCGGGCGCGGCCCTCGCCCTGGCCGGAACGCTCGTCCAGGCCGTGACCCGCAACCCGCTCGCCGAACCAGGTGTCCTGGGCGTCTCCAACGGGGCCGCGCTGGGTGCAGTGCTCCTGGTGACCACGGTTCCTCTGGCCGGAACATGGAGCATGGCCGGTGCTGCCCTCGCCGGAGCGGCGGTCAGCTCCGTCGTGGTCTTCGGGCTCGCCGCCCGCGGAGGATTCCGGCAGAACCGGCTCGTCCTCGTCGGCATCGGGTTCGCCACCGCGGCCACCGCGCTGATCAGCCTCCTGATCGTCCTCACCGACCCGTTCAACGCGACGAAGGCGCTCACCTGGCTGTCCGGTTCCACCTACGGGCGGACCCTGCCCGACGTGACTCCCCTCGCGGCCGTCCTCGCCGTCGGCACGGCCGTCGCGGTCGTGCGGCGTACGGAGCTGGACCTCGTGTCCCTCGACGAGGACACCCCGAGGCTCCTGGGACTCAGCCTCGGACGGGGGCGCCTCGCCTTCCTGGTCCTGAGCGTCCTGCTCAGCGCCACCGCCGTGGCCGCCGCGGGCACGATCGGGTTCGTGGGACTCGTCGCCCCGCACGCGGCGCGTGCGCTGGTGGGCCGTCAGCATGTGCGGGTGGTGCCGGTCGCGGTGCTCATCGGCGCCGTTCTCGTCTGCACCGCCGACCTGGTGGGGCGCACGGCGATCGCACCGGCCCAGCTCGGCGCCGGTCTGATGACCGCCGCGATCGGCACCCCGTACTTCCTGTATCTGCTCGTACGCAACCGCCGGTAGCAAGCGTCGGCCGACGGGCGCCGCGGGACCGCGGAGGGAGGCTTGGCTTCCCCGCGGCACGCGGCGCCCGGGTCGTTCCGCGTTCGTCGATTCGCTGTGGCAGGTCCACGGAGGCCGGCTCCGTCCTGCGGGGCGATGCCTTGACGTGCCCCGGGCCCGGCTGAATAACTGACCCGATGAGAACGACCGAATGATCGGTCGCCCGGTTCGGGACGGGAGCACGCGGATGACGGACCTGCTGGACGCGGCGGAGCGACTCGGCCGCGAGGAGCTCGAAGCCCTCCAACTGGAGCGGCTCCGGGCCACATTGCACCACGCCTACGAGAATGTCGCCTTCTACCGCCGGTCCTTCGACGAGGCCGGGCTGCACCCGGACGACTGCCGTTCGCTCGCCGACCTCGCCCGCTTCCCGTTCACCGCCAAGACGGACCTGCGGGACCACTACCCCTTCGGGATGTTCGCGGTCGAACAGTCCCGGATACGCCGAATCCACGCCTCCAGCGGTACAACGGGTCGGCCCACCGTCGTCGGCTACACCGCGCGGGACCTCGACACCTGGGCCGACGTCGTCGCCCGCTCCTTGCGCGCCGCCGGCGCGCGCCCGGGCCACACGGTCCATGTGGCATACGGCTACGGCCTGTTCACCGGCGGCCTCGGCGCGCACTACGGAGCCGAGCGGCTCGGCTGCACCGTGGTTCCGGCGTCAGGCGGCATGACGGCCCGCCAGGTGCAACTGATCTGCGACCTCCGGCCCGACATCATCATGGTCACCCCGTCGTACATGCTCACCCTCCTCGACGAGTTCGAGCGCCAGGGTGTCGATCCGCGCACCACCTCTCTCAGGGTCGGCATCTTCGGCGCGGAGCCGTGGACCGAGGAGATGCGCCACGAGATCGAGGACCGGTTCGCGATCGACGCGGTCGACATATACGGGCTCTCGGAGGTGATGGGCCCGGGGGTGGCGCAGGAATGCGTGGAGACCAAGGACGGGCTGCACGTCTGGGAGGACCACTTCTTCCCGGAGGTCGTCGACCCGTTCACGGGCGAGGTCCTGCCGGAGGGCGAGAAGGGTGAGCTGGTGTTCACCTCGCTCACCAAGGAGGCCATGCCGGTCATCCGCTACCGGACCAGGGACCTGACGCGGCTGCTGCCGGGCACGGCTCGGGTCTTCCGGCGGATGGAGAAGGTGACAGGCCGCAGCGACGACATGGTGATCCTGCGCGGGGTGAACCTCTTCCCGAGCCAGATCGAGGAGATCGTCCTGCGTACGCAGCATGTCGCACCGCACTTCCAGCTCCGGCTCACCCGCGAGGGCCGCCTCGACGCGCTGACCGTACGCGCGGAGGCGCGTGCGGAGGCGACCGGCGGGCAACGGGCGGCAGCCGAGCACGCGATCGCGGCGGCGGTGAAGGACGGCATCGGGGTGTCGGTCGCCGTGGAGGTGGTCGACCCGCAGACGCTGGAGCGGTCGGTGGGCAAGATCAAGCGGATCGTGGACCTCAGGGACGCCTGAGGTACGCGGGCCTGCGCCGGCCCGGCGGTGGTCAGGTACGGCCAGGCGTCGGCGACGACCAGGTCGGCGCGGTCGTGCCCGGCTGCGAGGTCGGCGACCGCCTCCTCCCAGGCGGGCCATCCCAGTTCGTCGAAGAGCCCGCAGGGTCCCGGCGAGGGCGGCGGCACGGCCGGCTCCGGTCGCTTCGCGCACGGCGTCCGGGGCGAGGGCCAGGGCTTCGCCCCGCAGCCACGTCACGCCCCTCTCACGGGAGGTCCAGCCAGGCACGCAGCGCGTCGGGGGTGTCGGGGAGCCCGTACTCGTCCGACATGAGCGGGCCGAGGTCCCCCGACGCCCAGGCCCGGTCGCTGCTGAGCAGCGCTTGGAGCACGACGCTCTGAAACGACGTCAGCTGTGCGGCGTCAGTCACCTGGCCGGTGGGAAGGGTGTACACGGCCAGGGTCACGGCCCAGTCCGCCGCTTCCGACGGCTCGGAGTCCTGCTGCTCGATCTGCCGCAGAGTCCGTACGAGACAGTCCCGGGCGGTCTCCCGGCGTTCCGGTGGGAGGCGGTCCAGGGTCCGCGGGATCAGCTCCCCCACGTTGCCGTAGCAGAAGTGCGTCCTGGCGGTCATCTCGTACGCGTCGAGGTCGGTGCAGATCACGCCCAGCTCGGCGGTCAGGACACCGATCGCCGAGGGCGGGATGTCGGAAGCGGTGACGCGGGCCAGGGCCACGGCCGCCGCCCAGCGGTCGGGGTCGTCGCCGTCCGCGAGGGCCCGCTCCAGCAGGGCCGTGTCGGAGCGGTCGCCTGCGGCGCCTGCCAGCAGGCCCAGCGCGATGAGCGCGGTCGCTCGCTCGGGGCGCGGCAGCGGCCTGTCGCACAGTCGGCGCAGTGCCGGCAGGACGAGCGGGGCGTGGCGGGGGAACCAGGCCGCGAGCATGGCCGCCAGGCCCGCCATCTCCGGGTCGTCGTGGTCCAGCAGCGGTACGACGACGGTCGGCACTCCGGCCCCGACGGCTTCGTACACGGCGGTTTCGACCGGCCAGCCTTCGGTCCGCGCAGTGTCGTACCCGTCCGGGAACCACTGGCTGTCGTCCTCACCGGTGACCAGGGCGGACAGGTAGCACAGGAGCCTCTTCCGGCCGGGTGTCGCCTCGTCGGCGAGCAGGTGCAGCAGGAAGGGCACGGTGTGGGGTGTCGCCTCGTAGACATTGCCCTGGTGGTACAGGTTGGACTCCGTGCGGTACCACGCCTTGGCCCGGGTGTCCTCGTCGGGGGAGGTCAGGTCACGGAGCTGGGCCGGGACGTTGGTCGCGGGGCCGTAGCAGTGCCGGAGTTCGGCCCAGGGAACCTGGTCGAGGTCGGTGAGGGGCCGGGTGACGGTCGGCGTGGGGGGTCCGGGGGTCATCGGCCGCCTCCGAGGGCCCGGTGGGTGCGCTGTTCCTGGCGCCACGTCTGGAACTCGGGCAGGGCCGCGACATCGGTGAGGTCGTCGAAGGAGGGGTCGCGGGTGAGGACCTGGTCGGCCACGCGGTAGGCGTCGTCGGTGCGGCCGAGGGTGAGCAGAATGCGGACCTGGGTGTCGCGGATGAAGTCGTACTCCGGGGCGGAGGCGACCGTCAGGGCCTGTTCCACGGCCGCCAGTGCGTGCTCCGGGTCGCCGCTGTGCAGCAGATGCCAGGCGAGGGCGTTGCCGGTGCGGCGTCTGACCTCCTCCTGGAAGGCGCCCTCGTCGGTGAAGTGCCAGATGATGCCGGGTATCAGGGCGAGCGCCTGCTCGGCGTACCGGATGAGCTTGGCGGTCAGGGCGGGGCGGTCGGGTTCCGGTGCGTTGTCGGCGAGGTGACCGAGGGCGTCGACCAGGCCGTAGTGGGCGTAGAGCTGGTCGTAGTCGGAGTAGCGGGCGCCGGGGAGGCACAGGGCGATGGCTTCCTCGAAGGCGGCCGCGGCCTGCTGGTGGTCCTGTGCCCGGAGCTTGGCGCCGCCGTCCCCGACCAGGGTGTGCACGGCCTGCCAGTTCGCGTGGTGGTCGACGCCGGCAGTGCCGGTGTCGCGGAGGTCGACGCGGATGTGCGGGAACGTGCCGCGCAGCCGCTCCCGGGTGGGCTGGTCGAGCTGGGAGTAGCGCAGGCCCACGAACTCCAGGTGGCGCAGGGCGAAGAACGGCTCCGGGAGGGTGGTGAGTTCGTTGAATGACAGGTCGACGTGCCGCAGCTTCGGCGTGCGAGCGAACGCGTGGTCCGGCAGTGCGCGGAAGGGCTTGCGCACCTTGTTGCCCTTGAAGATCTCCTTGCCCCAGCTGTCGATCTCCAGGTGCTCCAGGGTGGCGATGTCCCAGATGCCGGAGAGCAGGTCGCGACTGGGCGGGCGCTGGTCGGTGTGCGGGGTGTGGCCACTGAGGCGCAGCACCCGCAGACGGGGCAGCCGGGCCAGCTCGGGCAGGCGGTACACCTGGGCGGACAGGCAGTCGTTGAGGTTCAGTTCCTCCAGCTCGGTGAGGCGGAGCAGGGTGTCGGGGACGGAGGTCAGCCGGGTGCCGGACAGGTCCAGGGAGCACAGTCCGGACAGGCGGGTGACGACCTCGGGGAGTTCGACCGGGGTGTCGGAGACGTAGCGCCCTTGACGGAAGCGGGACAGGTCCAGCTCGCGCAGTGAGCGCAGCCGGGCGAGTGACTCGGGGAGGTGGCAGGTCAGATGCGAGGCGCGCAGCACCTCAAGCCGGCCGAGGTCGGCGAGGGAGTCCGGCAGCCCTGTGGAAACAGTGAAGTCGTTGCCGGAGATGTCCAGGACACGCAGATTCCGCAGGGTGCCGATGGATTCGGGCAGTTCGGTCAGTGCGGTTCCCGACACGTCGAGCTCTTCGAGGGCGGTGAGCTCGCCGATGCGCGGGGCGAGACGTCCGAGGTCGGCGTTGTCCGCGAGGGACAGGACACGCAGCCGCGGGAACGCGAACAACTGCTCCGGGAAGTTCCTCAGTCTCCTTCCCGACAGGTCGAGTTCGGTGACGTCATCGGCCCTCTCCAGCAGGGCGTCCAGCTCCTCCAGGGTGGCCACGTGGCTCGGGCGCACGCCCGCTCGCAGCACCTGCCGCCCCGCACGCAGGGCTTCTTCGATCCTGTCCGCGCCCGCCTCGCCGTGGTCGTCGAGGAGTTCGGGCAGCAGGATGGCGTGCAGCTCGCCGTCGTCGAAGTCGACCGGGCAGTTGCTGCGGTAGCGGTCGGCGACGAGCAGGGCCTGCGGCTGCTCGGCGAGAACGAGGTTGAAGTAGAGCATGCTGATGAGGAGTCGGGCCCGGGTGCTGCCGCACACCGTAAGGATGCCGCCGTCGTCGCCGTACGAGCAGCAGATGCCGCCCGTCACCTCCAGGTCCCCGCGCACCACCACGCTGGGACAGCCCGCCAGGATCACGTTGCGGGCCCGCAGACTGCCCGTGACGACAAGGAGGTTGCCGCCGCTGTCGTCCCACCAGTCCAGGTCGCCCTCGACGATGAGGTCACCGTCCACGATGGTGTTGTACGGCACCCAGTCGACGTCCCTCTCCGGCTCCAGGTGCCCGGCGACATGCAGGCCGCCCTCGTACAGGCGGATCTCCTGCTCGTCCGCGAAGTCGGCGTACGGGTACCAGACGTCGGCGGAGACCCGGAAGCGCTGCTCGGCCTCCTCGACGGTGATCACGCGGTAGCCCGGGGGTGAGTGCACCGTGGTGGCGGTGCTGCGGGATTCCTGCTCGGTCATGCGGGGGTGCTCCCTTGCTGCTGTTCGCCGCGCCGGGCTTCGCGCCACTGCTGGAACCCGGAAGAGGCGACGATGTCGGTGAGGTCGCCGAAGACGGCATCGCGGAGGACGACTCCGGCGGTCAGGAGGTAGGACGGGACACGGGAAAGGACCTCGTCCGTCACCCGATACGCCTCGTCGGTGCGGCCGAGGGCGAGCAGTACGCGGACCTGGGTGACGCGGACCCAGTCGTATCCGGGGTCGTCGGCGATCGAGAGGGCCTGTTCCACGGCGGTCAGCGCACGCTCCGGTTCGCCGCTGTGCAGCAGGTACCAGGCGAGGGCGTTGCCGGTGTGGAGCTTGACCATCGCCTGGAGGTGACCCTCGTCGGTCGTGGTCGTGATGTGGTCCGGCAGCAGGAACAGCGCCTGCTCGGCGTGCCGGATGAGTTCGGCGGTCAGCTCCGGGCGGTCGGGGTCGGGGGTGCCACCCAGGATTCGGCTGAGGGCCTCGACCAGGCCGTAGTACGCGCAGAGCTGATCGTGGTCGCAGTAGTGGGCGCCGGGGACGCAGAGGGCCAGGGCCTCTGCGTAGGCGGTGACGGCTTCCTGGACGTCGTTCGTGTCGCCGTAGAGCTTCTCGTTGGCGGCCCGCACCAGGTCCCGGACCTGCTGCCGGCTCGGGTCGTCGGCGGCCGGACGGGGTGCGATGTCCTCCATGACGAGGTAGGCACCTGGGTGGGTGTCGCGCACGACCTCCTGCGCGCGGTCGAGGAGGGAGTCCAGGAGCGGGTGCCCGCTGCCCTCCCGGTCGTGGTCCCGGGCGGGAGGTGTCAGGTCGGCGTCGGCACGCAGCACCGGCCGGTCGGTGCGCAGGGCGTCCTGCACTTTCACGGGATCCGGGCGGCCGTCCTCGCCGAGGAGCCCGGGCAGCAGAATGCCGCTCAGGCCCCCCTCATCGAGATCGGGCGGGTGGTTGACGCGCTCGGCGGCGCCGGCGATCAGCACCTGCGGCCGCGCCCCGAAGCCCATGCGGAACGGCGAGGTGACGACGACCAGCCGGGCCCGGGTACTGCCGCGCACCGTCAGCTTCCCGCTGTCGGCCAGGTCCGAACAGCAGTCGTCATGGTCCTCGTCCGAGCCGTGGACTACGCCGTTCGACTCAAGGTTCCCGCGCACGACGACATCCGGGCGGCCGTCGAGGATCGCATGGCGGACCCGCAGGTTCCCGGCGACCAGGAGGAAGGTGCCCTCGATGCGGGAGAACCAGTCCAGGTCGCCGTCGACGGTGAGGTCACCGTCGACGACCATGTTGTAGAGGACCCAGTCCTGCTCCGGCTCGGGTGCCAGACTCCCGGCGATGTGCAGATCACCGTCGTAGAGCCGGATGTCCTGGTCGTCGGCGAACTCGGCGTAGGGATAGGCGACATCGGCGGAGATCTGGAACCGCTCCTCCGCCTCCTGGACGCCGATGACGTGGAAGCCGGGGGGTGAGTGCACCATCTTTGTCTGCTTCATGGGTGGCGAGTGGGGGTTCGCTCAGCGGGTGTGGGAAGCCGCGTCGGAGCGGAAGACCGGCAGGCCCTCGCTCAGCCGGGCACGGAGCAGGTGGTGGTCGAACATCTCCTCGTCGTCGCCCTCGTCCTCGTCGGCGGCGAAGACCTCGTCCACCAGGAGTTCACGCAGCTTCTCCTGGACGCCGTCGCCGTACCCCTGTTGGTACTCGAACAGGTCGAAGTAGAGCTCGGCGCGCACGCTCGCGATCGTCTCGTGCTCGTCCTCGATTACCAGACGGGCGCGGATCGTGCCCGCCTGGAGCGTGTTGTCGTTGTAGTACCCGTGGACGATCTCGGCCTCGATGTCGCCGCCGACGTACATCTCACCGTCGGTGAACACTCCTCGGGCCGTCACCCCGCCACCGATCGCCACCACCGAATCAGGGCCGCAGTCGGCCAGCACTCCCTCGACCGTCAGCGAACCGGTGACCACGAAGGGCGCCACCACGCCCAGGGCGCCCTTCACCACCAGATCCCCGTGGTGGAAGAACGGCATGTCCACCTGGTGGTCGCCGGTCAGGGTGCGCGCCGTACCGGTGTCGCCGAGAGCGGCGGCGCACAGCCGGGGCACCGACGGCAGCAGGTCGGGGTGGCAGTCGTCGCGCAGCGCGGAGGCCAGGTCCTGGTAGCTGTCGAAGTCCGGCTCGACCAGTCGCGCGAGCCGGCCGCTGTCGTCGGGGACCCCAGCGGCCTCGCACGCCGCGGCCTGCTCGGCGCACATCGCGACGGCGACCCGACGGACCGCGTCCATGTCGATGGGCAGCGGCCCGCCCTCCACCACGGGATAGTCGACGCGTTCCGGGGCATCCGCCGCCCGCAGCAGGGACACGATCTCGTCGCGCGCCTGACGTTGCCTGTCGCTGTACTCCGGCAGACGCAGCGCGCTGCCCAGCGGCGTCTGGCCGAGACCGTTCACGACGGCGGTGTCCGCGCCGCGCTCCAGCAGGAGCCGCACCAAGGGCGGCCGCTGGGAGCGTACGGTCGCGTGGAGCGGGGCGTCGCTGCGGGCTTCGACCGCGTCGATCGGTGCGCCGTGGTCGAGCAGGAACGTGTACACCGGCACGGCCACGGCGCTGTAGTGGGCCGGAGAACCCCCGGTGGTGAGTCCGCTCGGGCCGTCCAGCCGGGCACCGTGCTCCACGAGCAGCGCCAGCACCTCCACCGAGCGTTCCACCAACGCCGCAGGATCGGAATCGTTCATGGCCACGGCCGGCACGACGGGGGTGGCACCGTTGTCGTCGACGGCGTGCACGTCCGCGCCGCACTCCAGCAGCGCCCGTATCACCTCAAGCGCCGGCAGCGGGTCGTCCGCGTTGTACGGGGCCTTGACCGCCCGGTGCAGCGGGGTGGCACCGTTCTCGTCACGCGCCGAGACGTCCGCACCGTCGGCGATCAGGGAACGGACCCGTGCGGCACGCTCGGTGGGGTCACCGCCACGAACAGGCGCGACAGCAACAAAAAGGGATTCGCTCATGACTTCCTCATGGTGATGACTCTAGGGCCGCCCACTGACAGCGGGCCGCGGCGAGTCGGCCGCCGGACTTCCGCAACGTAGAACAGACGACCCGGCCCGTAGGCCGTGAGCAGGCAGGTTCCGGTGACTTCCGTGGCTGATTCCGTAGTTCTACTGACCGTCCCCGCCGGTCGATACGCACGGCGGAAGGCGGCGGCATGCTCAGGTGGGCCCGCATGCCGCGAGGCCCGCCACATCACGGAGCGACACGAAGGAGAGGGAACCGTGCGGCTCGACCAGCGGGGACGGCCCAGTTCGGTCCGGAGATCCTCGAACGACTCCCCGACCGGGAGTGGTCCCGGGCGCTGGAGGAGTTCGAGTTCTGGAACGAGCCGCCAACGGTGCGGCTCCGTCCCTCCGGATGCAGGACGACGGAGCCGATGGAAACCGGCGACGGTCCGTTCTTCGTTGCCGTGGACGGCGACCTGACGACCAACGGCCTCTGCGAGCTCTGGACACGGGAGTACACTCCGGGGGTCGTGGTCGTCACCGGCGACCTGAGCGCTTCCGTGCTGTCGTTCGGCAACAACTCCCGGGTCTTCGTCGAGGGCGATGTCCGTGTCACGGGTTCTGCGTGGGACAGCTGGGAGACCACAACGCCATGCTCGACGTCGAGGGGGGCTCTCCGCGCGCGCAATGCTCTTGGACGCCTACACCAGCGCTCACGCGGGCGCCGGCATCCGCGCGATCATCTACGCGGGCGGAAGCGGGTGGGAACACCTGCGCCCCGACATCGTCAACGACGGTCTGGGCGACGACTCCCGCCTCTTGCGCCCGGAACTGGTCCGCCACACCGAGACCGGCCCGGCTGTCCCTTCCCGCAGCGCTCCGGGCCGCGCACGCCGGGGAGGAACTGTCCCTGCCCGGCGTGGAAAAGCGTTTCCCCGCCCGTCTCCTGCCGCGCCGCGACGCCGGTTGACCTACGTCCGGTGGACGGCAGCCGGTCGTCGGCCATGACACGCGTCAACCGCCAAGCGCGGCTGAGCCAACCCAAGCCGCTCCGCTGCTGGTTCATCCTGGACGAGGCGGCGCTGCGCCGCGCTGTAGGCGGACCGGCGGTGATGGACCGCCGGTTGGCGTCCTTGATCGAGTGCGGGACGCGGTCGCACGTGACCATCCAGGTCCTTCCGTTCGCGGTCGGCGGGCTCGAAGTCGCCGAAGGCTTCCCCGGCAACGTCCCCGTCCGCGACTCCGAGAACCCGCACGGCCCCGCCCTGGTGTTCCCGGCCGGTTCGTGGTCGGCGTTCATATCGAGCGTGCGGACAACCGGGGCGTAGGCCGGTCACGGAGGCGGCGGCGCCTCACGCCCCGCGCCGGCGTGGCGGGCCACCAGCGTGGCCAGGGCGGCGCGGGACGGGACGCCCGTCTTGCGGTAGACGCGGGCCACGTGGCTCTCGACCGTCCGCGGGCTGAGGAAGAGCCGGGAGGCGACGGACTGGTTGGTGAGGCCCTCGGCGACCAGTTCCGCTATCTCCCGTTCCCGCACGGTCAGTCGGGCCAGTACGGCGGCCGGCCGGGCCGACGGAGCCGGGCGGCATCCGAGCGACGAACCGCCCACCCGCGCCGCCTGTGCACGGACGACGTCACACGGCCCGGTCGTGTCCCTCCCAGTACGGCTCGCGCAGCCGCCGCTTGTAGAGCTTTCCGTTGGGGTCGCGCGGCATGGCGGTGACGAAGTCCACCGACTTGGGGCGCTTGTAGGAGGCCAGACGGGATGCGCAGTGGGCGAGGATCTCGGCGGCGAGGGCGTCGTCGGCCGTGCGGCCGTCGGCCGGTTCCACGACAGCCTTGACCTCTTCGCCCCAGTCGGCGTGCGGGATGCCGAAGGCAGCGGCGTCGGCGACGGCCGGATGGGTGAGCAGCGCGGCCTCGATCTCGGCCGGGTAGATGTTGACCCCGCCCGAGATGATCATGTCGATCTTGCGGTCGCGGAGGAACAGGTAGCCGTCCTCGTCGAGGTGCCCGAGGTCGCCGACGGTGAAGAAGTCACCGATGCGGTTGTTCCGGGTCTTGGTCTCGTCCTTGTGGTAGCTGAATCCGCCGGTCGCCATCCTCATGTAGACGGTGCCCAGCTCGCCCGCCGGGAGCCGGTTGCCGTCGTCGTCGAAGACGGCGAGCTCGCTGATGGGCCAGGCTCTGCCGACCGTGCCGGGCTTCCTGAGCCATTCGCCGGCGGTCGCGAAGGCGCCGCCGCCCTCGCTGGCCGCGTAGTACTCCTCGACACAGCTCCCCCACCAGTCGATCATGGCTCGTTTGATGTGCTCGGGGCAGGGGGCCGCGCCGTGGATGGCGTGCCTCATCGAGGTGACGTCGTAGCGCTTCCTCACTTCGTCGGGCAGGGCGAGCAGGCGGTGGAACTGGGTGGGGACCATATGGGTGTGCGTGCACCGGTGGGTGTCGATGAGACGGAGCATCTCCTCGGGCGTCCATTTGTCCATCAGGACCAGCGGATGGCCGATGTGCAGGGCCGCGGCCGCGAATTGCAGCACGGCCGTGTGGTAGAGCGGCGAGCAGACGAGGTGGACGTTGCCGTCGTGGGGCCGGATGCCGAAGATGCCGAGGAAGCCTCCGAGGTGGGTCTCCTCGGGCGGCTTGCCGGGCAGGGGCCGGCGGATGCCGCGCGGCCGGCCGGTGGTGCCGGAGGTGTAGTTCATGACCCAGCCGAGCGCGCGGCCTTCGGGCGGGGTCTGCGGCTGCCCTCCGACGAGCGCGTCGTACGGGCGGAAACCGGCCACGGTTGCGTCACCGACGGCAGAACCGGAACCGGAACCGGAAGCGACGCCGACGACGTACCGATGAGTGCGGGGCAGCCCCGCCTCGTCGGCCGCGTCTGCCGCAGGGCCCGCGAACCGTTCCTGCGTGATGAGCACCTTGGCGCCGGAGTCGGACACGATCCACGCGATCTCGGATCCGACGAGATGGTGGTTGACGGGGACGAGATAGAACCCGGCCTGGGCGGCGGCGAGATAGGCGGTGACCAGTTCGGCGCAGTTGGGCAGGACGACGGCGAACGAGTCCCCGCGTTCGAGGCCCGCGGCCCGCAGCCCGTGCACCAGCCGGTTGGCGGCACCGTGGAGCTCCCCGGCCGTCCACCGCTCGCCCGCCGGGTCGGTGAGCACGGTGCGGCCGGGGTCGGCGGCGGCCTGGGACCAGAAGCCGTTCGAGGGCACGGGGACACCGGTCATGACGTACTCCTTCCCGCGATGCGGTCGATGCGGTCCACGGCACGTTCGAAGCCGCGGGTCAGGTCGTCGAACACCTCGCGCACGCTGCGCTCGGCGTTCATCCGGCCGACGATCTGGCCGACCGGGGTGCCGAGCAGCGGCCCGACCTCGTACCGCTGGATGCGGGAGACGGCCTCCGCGACGAGGAGCCCCTGCAGGGGCATGGGCAGGGTGCCCGGCCCTGCGGGATCGTCCCAGGCGTCGGTCCACGCGGTGCGCAGCTGGCGGGCGGGTTTTCCGGTGAGGGCGCGGGAGCGGACGGTGTCGCCGGAGCCCGCGGCGAGCAGCTTCCGGGTGAGGGCGCGGGAGCCGAGGGACGCCTCCGTGGTGGTGAGCCACAGGGACCCGAGCCAGACGCCCTGGGCACCCAGGGCCAGGCCGGCCGCGATCTGCTCGCCGCTGCCGATGCCTCCGGCGGCCAGGACGGGTACGGGGTCGACCGCGTCGACGACTTCCGGAGTGAGGACCATGGAGGCGATCTCGCCGGTGTGTCCGCCGGCCTCATAACCCTGGGCGACGACGACGTCGATCCCGGCCTCGGCGTGGCGGCGGGCGTGCTTGGCACTGCCGGCGAGGGCGGCGACCAGGGCGCCGTGGTCGTGGGCGCGTGCGACGACGTCCGGGGGCGGAGAGCCGAGGGCGTTGGCCAGGAGCGCGACGGGGTAGTCGAAGGCGACGTCGAGCTGGTTGCGGGCGACCTGCTCCATCCAGCCGGTGATGCGCCATCCGGAAGTATCACCCTCGGCGAGTTCGGGGACGCCGTGCGCGGCAAGGGTCTCGGTCACGAACGCGCGGTGCCGCTCGGGGATCATCGCCTCGACGTCCGCCTCTGTGACGCCTTCGACCTTCTTGGCGGGCATGACGACGTCGAGTCCGTAAGGTCTGCCGTCGGTGTGGTCCTGCATCCAGTCGAGGTCGCGCTTCAGGTCGTCGGGCGCGGTGTAGCGGACGGCGCCGAGCACGCCGAGACCGCCGGCGCGGGTGATGGCCGCGGCCACCGCGGGGAACGGTGTGAAGCCGAAGATGGCGTGCTCGATGCCCAGTCGTCTGCTCAGCTCCGTCTCCATGGGCGGCAGGATGGCGCAGTGCGCCGGACGAGGGAAGAGTTTTTCTGATGCTGCGTCAGATTTTTTGGAGTGGTTGACAGACCACCGGGTCCGCAAGAAAGTTCCACGCGTCGCGGAAGATCCGAAAGATACTTTCAGATACGCGCAGAGAGGGTTCCGTATGACCGACCACTCGGCGGACAGAGGGATCAGCAGGCGGAGACTGGGCGGCGGGATACTGACGCTGGGCGGAGCGGTCGCCCTCGCGCCGGCCTCCTTCGCGGCGGCCGCCGGGATGCCGGACGGCATTGGTACCGGCGCGGGCGGCTCAGGACCGGGGCCAGGGGCTACGGGCGGCGGCCACCGGCCGACGCTGCGGCGCGGCACCGCCCGGCGGGCAGGGCTGCTGCCCGCGCATCTCGACCAACTGGTCGTGGACGCCGAGAAGTTCCTTGCCCCGTCCCCCAAGCACCCGTGGTACTCGGGGGCGGTGCTGCTCGCCGGGCGGGGCGGCACGGTCGCACTGCACCGGGCGATCGGCAAGGCACTGCGCTACTCGGCGTACGACGAGAAGACGGACACCGCCGTCGAACTGCCGGCAGAACGGCAGATTCCCATGGCCGGGGACACCGTCTTCGACCTGGCCTCCGTCACCAAACTGTTCACGTCGATCCTCGCGGTGCAGCAGATCGAGCGGGGCGCGCTCGCGCTGGAGGCGCCGGTCGTCTCGTACCTGCCCGAGTTCGGACGAGCCGGGAAGCAGGACGTCACGGTGCGTCAGCTGCTGACGCACACCTCCGGCTTCCGCGCCTGGATCCCGCTGTTCCGGGAACCGACGCGGGAGGCCAGGCTGGAACGGCTGTGGGACGAGGCCCTGGCGAGCCCGCCGGGCACCGCGTACCGCTACTCCGACCTGAATCTGATCTCCCTGCAACTCGTCCTGGAGAAGATCACCGGTCGCTCTCTTGATCAGTTGCTCAACGACGAGATCACCGCTCCTCTCGGGATGCACCGCACGCGGTTCAATCCGCCCGTCTCCTGGAAGCGCAGGATCGCGGCCACCGAGGACGCGCGACTTCCCTGGTCCGGCCTCGACCGCGGCCTGGTGTGGGGGGAGGTCCACGACGAGAACGCGTACAGCCTCGACGGTGTGGCCGGCCACGCCGGGGTGTTCTCCTGCGCCTGGGACCTCGCGATCCTCGCCCGTACGCTCCTCAACGGCGGCGTCTACGGCGCCTCCCGCATCCTGGGCCCGGCCTCCGTCGACCTGATGTTCACCGACTTCAACACCGACTTCCCCGGCGACGAGCACGGCCTCGGCTTCGAGCTGTACCAGCACTGGTACATGGGTGCGATGGCCACGCCGCGGACCGCCGGTCACACCGGGTTCACCGGCACCAGTCTCGTGCTCGACCCGACCACCGACTCGTTCCTGATCGTCCTGGGCAACTCGGTCCACCCGGTGCGCAGCTGGCGCTCCGGCAGCGCGCCGCGGGTCGCCGCCGCGAACAACATGGCCAGGGCGGTCGCGGTCCGTCCGGGCCACGGGCGCACCGCCTGGTTCTCCGGCATGGCGGGCTCCACGGAGGCGACCCTCACGCTCCCCGCGCTCACCCTCACGTCCGGCGGACCGCGGCTGCGGTGCTCCCTGTGGTGGGACACCGAGCCCGGCTCCGACGCGCTCTTCCTCGAGGCAACGCATGACGCGCAGGACGACGGGGCGACCTGGCAGCCGGTCGCCTTCACGACGACGGCCGTCGCAGGCGGCGCGCAGAATTCCCACCCGGAGGCGAGCGTCCCCGGGGAGACCGCCCCCGAGCAGACCCATCCGACCGGCTCGGCCACCGGCTGGTCCGGCCGCGTCTGGCACCGCCTCACCGCGGACCTGACGGCGTGGCGCGGCGCACCCGTGCGGCTGCGCTGGCGATACGCGACCGACCGGCTCTACGTGGGCCGGGGCGTGTACGTCGACGCGATCCGCGTCGAGGACGGCCGCGGCCGCCCGGTCTTCGACGAGTCGTTGCCCGCGGACGCCGCCCGGATCGAGGCCCTCGGCTGGAGTGCGTCGAAGGACTGAAGCCACGCCGGCACCGTACCTGGTGCGATCCCCGTGCCCGCTGGCCCGGCGGGAACGCCGGGCCAGCGGCGGTCGCGCCGACGTGGCCGGCCGGGCCCGGCTTGGGGCGCCGCGGCCCGGTCCCGCGTAGGCACTCACGAGAAGAGGAAGAGCTACCCGGATCCGCGGTACCAGCGGGCGTACTGCGCGCTCTACAACGCGACGCCCTGGGAGCTCGGCTTTCGTCACAAGCTCCCCC
>NZ_JBEZKP010000015.1:0-134572 GCF_040706335.1 Streptomyces sp. NPDC048389
CCGAAGATGGACGGGGTATCAACATATCTGGCGTTGATTTTTGGCACACTGTTGAGTTCTCAAGGAACGGACGCTTCCTTTGTACTCACCCTCAGACTTTCCTGCGGGCTTTCCTCCGGGCGCTTCCCTTCGGTCTTGCGTTTCCAACCTTACCAGATCCGTTTTCCATTCCGTTTCCGGTATGGAATCCATTCCTGGTGGCCGTTGGGGGCCTTTTTGCCTTTCGGCTGATCCGACTTTATCAGAAGCATTTCTGCCGACCTAATCGGCTTCGTGATCCTGAATGAATCGGGGATCGGCTCCGCGGAAATAACTCCCTGCGAAAGCCAGACAGACTTTAAATGTTCACCGTCGAACTTGTCCAGTCCGACGCAACCGTTAAAATCTACCTCCCCACGTCTCCCGTGTCAACGGGTGTGGTGAGGCGAAGAGGAGACTAGCAGCTCACCGGACCGCTACGCACATCGCGTAGGCGCGTCACGCCGCTGTGGGCAGCTCGGCACTGCGGTCGGGCTCGTCCACGTCCCCCAAGTCTCCGGCGCGGGCGGCCCGGCCCCCCAGGATGTAGACGTACGCGAGGAACGCCAGTTCGGCGACGACACCGACGGTGATCCGTGCCCAGGTCGGCAGGCCGGACGGCGTTACGAAGCCTTCGATCAGGCCCGATACGAACAGCACCAGCGCCAGCCCGATCGCCATGCCGAGCGCGGCCCGTCCCTGCTGGGCGAGCGCCGTGCGACGCGTCAGCGGACCCGGGTCGATGACCGTCCAGCCGAGCCGCAGTCCCGTGCCGGCAGCGACGAAGACGGCCGTGAGCTCAAGCAGGCCGTGCGGCAGCACCAAGCCCAGGAAGACGTCGAGGCGGCCGGCGGAGGACATGAGGCCGATGCCGACACCCAGATTCAGCATGTTCAGGAAGAGGATCCAGATGACCGGGAAGCACAGGAACGCCCCCAGGGTCAGGCACATGGCGGCTGCCTGGGCGTTGTTCGTCCAGACCTGCGCCGCGAACGAGGCCGCGGGGTGGCTGGAGTAGTAGGTCTCGTACTCACCGCCGGGCCGGGTCATGCGGCGGAGTTCCTCCGGTGCCCCGATGGCGGACTGCACCTCTGGATGGGTGCCTATCCACCAGCCGATGACAGCGGCGAGGAGTGTGGAGAGAACTGCGGTCGGTATCCACCAGTGGCGGGAGCGGTAGACCGCTGCCGGAAATCCGGCGGTGAGGAATGTGGCGGCGTCCCTCCAGCTCGACCGCCGGGTGCCGGTGACGACGGCGCGTGCGCGTGCCACCAGCTGGGTCAGCCTTGCCGTGAGTACCGGTTCCGGAGCACTGGACTGGACGAGGGAGAGATGAGTGGCCGTGCGCTGGTAGAGGGCGACCAGCTCGTCGGCCTCCGCACCCGTCAGATGGCGACCACGACGAAGGAGATGGTCCAGGCGGTCCCACTCGGCGCGGTGGGCTGTGACGAAGACATCGAGGTCCATGGTCGGCTGCTGCTCCAGGCACTGGGTGTGTTGCGTACTGTCCGTACTACTTTCACTGCTGCTCTGCTGCGACACGCTGTCGGTCAGCTTGGCAGACTGAGAGATCAGGGAGCAGGGAAGGCCGGGCATCACGAAGGGGGCAGCAGTGAGCGGGATAGTGACGGGGGATGCGGTCGTACTGGGGCTGCAGCCGGCGAAACTGCCGAGCCGGGCTCTCGCTCTCGTGATCGATCTCGTCGTCGTGTGGACGGTCTATCTGCTGGTGTCGATCGGACTGGCCGTGGCCACTGCGTCCCTGGACGAGGCTGCCGTCACGGCGATGTCCATCGCCTCGTTCCTACTGGTCCTCGTCGGCGGGCCGATAGCCGTGGAGACCCTCAGCCATGGGCGTTCGCTCGGGAAGCTCGCCTGCGGGCTGCGGGTGGTCAGGGACGACGGAGGGCCGATCCGATTCCGGCACGCTCTCGTCCGCGGCGCGATGGGGGTGGTCGAGGTCCTCCTCACGTTCGGGGTCATCGCCTGTATCGCCTCGCTGGTGTCGGAACGGGGACGGCGCATCGGGGACGTCTTCGCCGGAACCCTCGTCGTACGCGAGCGGGTGCCCGCGGCTCGCGGCCCGATGGGCCCGCCTCCGCCGCCACCGTGGCTGGTCGGCAGGTTCGCCGGACTCGACCTGTCGGGCGTGCCGGACACTCTGTGGCTGGCGATACGCCAGTACCTGACGCGCATGAGGCAACTGGATCCGGCGGTGAGCTGGTCCATGGCGCAGCGACTGGCCGTTGATCTGGCGGACCGTACGGGGACACCCGCGCCGGTGGGCGTCCCGCCTGCGGCGTATCTGGCGGCAGTCGTGAACGAACGGCAGGCCCGTGACGCCCGGCGTGCCTTCGCCGCGTCCTCGTCCGCGGACGCCGCTGCCGACCTCGATCCGGGGCCGGCCACGCAGACGGCAGTGCCGTTCGACCGCCCGGGAACGGGGCCTGGGCCCGCACGACGGCCGGCTGTCCAGCCGCCCCAGGCGGAACCGCCTGCCGACGTTCGGCCGCCCGCGCCGTCGGGTGGATTCGCCCCTCCCGCCTGAGACGCCCACACCGCGGTCCGCTCCCGCTCCGGCGTCGGCGCCGACATCGGCGGCGGCAGGCGGTCCGGGGGCCAGGGCTCAGCGGAAGGTCGAGGGCGGGCTCTCCAGGTCCTCGAGTTCGATGCCGGGAGCCGCGAGGACCACGTCCCCGGCGATGTGAACAGCATGCTGCTCGCCCGTGTCCAAGGCGCTGACCTGGTATTCGTCCACTGTCAGGGGTCCGTTGTCAGTGGTGTGCGCTTCACTTTTCACCAGTGCCCAGGACCGGTCGACGGTCAGGGGTGCCAATACGGGGTCGGTGAAGGCGACGAGGCGGACGCGAGTGGCCGGAGCGCCGGGTGCGAGGCGCAGCAGACGGGCGGTTGCGACGAGAAAGGCCGGTGAGGTTCCGGTGAAAGCGTGAGCGGGGGCGTTGCCTTCCGTGGCGTCGGTGCCGGTGGGGTCGGTGCGGACCCACGTGACGCCGTCGATGGCCGCGCCCCGGATCTGCCGGCTCGCCGCGTGGAGTTCGAGCCGGATGGGGCGGCCCAGTTCGTCGAGGGCCAGGTCGAGGGAGCCGGCCTCGTCGCCGGAGGGGGTGATGGTTCGGGAGACGTAACGCCAGCCGGAAGGGCCGGGGGCGCACTGGAAGTGTTCTTCGCCGAGGGGGGTGTGATCGTGCGGATCGTGGAGCGAATAGCGGCCGCGGGGCATGGGGGCGTAGGTGTCCTTGTGCGGTGAGGCGTCAGCCGAAGCCGTTCGAGGAGGGTACGGGGCAGGCCCCCGACACGGGGGTGCGGGGGCCTGCCTGGTACTGCTCGGGTGCACCGCTCGTACGGTGCGTCTGCGCGGAGCCTGCTCGGGCCCGGGGCTGCCCGGTGCCCACTCGGGCGCTGCGCGGTGGCGATCAGTAGCGGTAGTGGTCGGGCTTGTACGGGCCGTCGACCTCGACGCCGATGTACGCGGCCTGCTCCGGGCGCAGGGTGGTGAGCTTGACGCCCAGCGCGTCCAGGTGGAGACGGGCGACCTTCTCGTCGAGGTGCTTGGGGAGCACGTAGACGTCGGTCGGGTAGTCCTGGGGCTTGGTGAAGAGCTCGATCTGGGCCAGGGTCTGGTCCGCGAAGGAGTTGGACATCACGAACGACGGGTGGCCGGTCGCGTTGCCCAGGTTCAGCAGGCGGCCCTCGGACAGGACGATCAGGACCTTGCCGTCGGGGAAGGTCCACGTGTGGACCTGCGGCTTGACCTCATCCTTGACGACGCCGTCGATCGCGGCGAGACCGGCCATGTCGATCTCGTTGTCGAAGTGGCCGATGTTCCCGACGATGGCCTGGTGCTTCATCCTGGCCATGTCCGAGGCCATGATGATGTCCTTGTTGCCGGTCGTGGTGACGAAGATGTCGGCCGTCTCGACGACCTCGTCCAGCGTGGTGACCTGGTAGCCGTCCATCGCCGCCTGCAGCGCGCAGATCGGGTCGATCTCGGTGATGATCACCCGGGCGCCCTGGCCGCGCAGCGACTCGGCGCAGCCCTTGCCCACGTCGCCGTAACCGCAGACGACCGCGGTCTTGCCGCCGATCAGTACGTCGGTGGCACGGTTGATGCCGTCGATCAGGGAGTGCCGGCAGCCGTACTTGTTGTCGAACTTCGACTTGGTCACCGCGTCGTTCACGTTGATCGCGGGGAACAGCAGCGTGCCGTCACGGTGCATCTCGTACAGACGGTGGACACCGGTGGTGGTCTCCTCCGTCACACCGCGGATCTCGGACGCCAGCTGCGTCCACTTCTGCGGGTTCTCGGTCAGGGTGCGGTTCAGCAGCCGCAGGATGTAGCCGTACTCCTCGCTGTCCGCGGTCGAGGGGTCGGGGGCCGCGCCCGCCTTCTCGAACTCGACGCCCTTGTGGACGAGGAGAGTGGCGTCACCGCCGTCGTCCAGGATCATGTTCGGGCCGCCGGTGGCGGTGTTCGGCCAGGTCAGGGCCTGCTCCGTGCACCACCAGTACTCCTCCAGGGTCTCGCCCTTCCAGGCGAAGACCGGGACACCCTGCGGGTTTTCGGGGGTGCCGTTCGGGCCGACGGCGATGGCCGCGGCCGCGTGGTCCTGCGTGGAGAAGATGTTGCAGGAGGCCCAGCGGACATCGGCGCCCAGCGCGACGAGCGTCTCGATGAGGACGGCGGTCTGCACCGTCATGTGCAGGGAGCCGGTGATGCGGGCGCCGGCGAGCGGCTGCGCCTCGGCGTACTCCCGGCGGATCGACATCAGGCCGGGCATCTCGTGCTCGGCGAGAGTGATCTCCTTGCGGCCGAAGGGGGCGAGCGAAAGGTCGGCGACCTTGAAGTCCTGGCCATTGGCGACGGTCGGCATACGAGCTGCTCCTCGTGGTTCGGTCGAGGTGGTTACGGCTGACTCTGCGGCGGCCTGGACGTCGCACCTTCCGCTTCCGCGTCGTACCGCACGGCGGCACGGCACGGAACACGGCATACGAATGCCCGGGAAGTCCGCAGGACAGTCCGTCGGAGGCCCTCTCTCCCTCGGTCGGTCCGCGCGGGACCGCCCGACCGCCATCAGCAGCGACGTCTGACTGGTTACGAATCTACACCGATCGGCCCAGCCGTCCCCAGCCCGCCCGGGCCCGTATTCCAGCCAGTCTGCCGTGTCCGCATTGCGGCAGGCCGGTGGCGGGGGCCGACGGTGCGCATCCTCCCCCGGCCGCGCGCCCCACTGCCCCGGGCACGGGACCGCACGCCCCCGCCACGGACCACGGCACTCGATCGCCGGGTCGGCCTCGGGTCGGAACGGGAAAGCCCCCGACCGGGCATGCAAGCATGGTCGGGGGCCTTCACCCGCTCACGAGGCGCGGGGCCCCAGTCGCGGTTCCGGCTGCTCAGTGGCCCGATCCGGACCCGCCCTGGGGACTTGCCGTGTCGGTGGACCCGGCCGCTGCCGCGGACTCGTTGAAGATGTCCGGCTCGAGGTAGATCACGCGCGCGATCGGCACGGCCGCGCGGATGCGCTCCTCCGCGGCATTGATCGCTTCCGCCACTTCGTCGGCCGTCTCGTGCTGCTCGACCGCGATCTTCGCCGCGACCAGCAGTTCCTCCGGCCCGAGGTGCAGCGTGCGCATGTGGATGATGCGGGTGACCGTCACGCCGTCGACCGTTGCGGCCTGGATCTTCTCGATGTCGTCCGTGCCCGCGGCCTCGCCCAGCAGCAGCGACTTGGTCTCCGCGGCGAGCACGATCGCGATCAGGATCAGCAGCACGCCGATACAGAGCGTACCGATGCCGTCCCAGACGCCGTCGCCGGTGACCAGCGCCAGGCTGACGCCGCAGAGGGCGAGGATCAGACCGACCAGCGCGCCGAGGTCCTCGAGGAGGACGACCGGCAGCTCGGGGGCCTTGGCACGGCGAACGAACTGGGTCCAGGTCAGCTTGCCGCGTACCGCGTTGGACTCCTTGATGGCGGTACGGAACGAGAGGGTCTCAGCGATGATCGCGAAGACGAGGACGCCGACGGGCCAGTACCACGCCTCGATCCCGTGCGGGTGCTTGATCTTCTCGTAGCCCTCGTAGATGGCGAACATGCCACCGACGGAGAAGAGCACGATGGAGACGAGGAAGGCGTAGATGTAGCGTTCACGCCCATACCCGAAGGGGTGTTGCGGCGTCGCCTCACGCCGGGCCTTTTTGCCGCCGAGGAGGAGCAGGCCCTGGTTGCCCGAGTCCGCCAGCGAGTGGACGCTCTCCGCGAGCATCGAAGACGACCCACTGAACAGGAACGCCGCGAACTTGGCCACCGCGATGACGAGGTTGGCGGCGAGTGCCGCCACGATCGCCTTGGTACCGCCTGACGCGCTCATGCTTGCCGGATGTCCCTTCGTCCGTACGCCGACCGGTCCCGTGCCCGGTCTCAGCGGTGCGCCATTGTTGCAGCACCGTCGTGCGGCGCCGAGTCAGGCCACCACCGTCGCGCGGAAAACGGTGCCGGCCCCGCCGGCGGCGCCCGAGATCTCCGCCTTCTCCCCGGCGGGCACGAACGCCGACTCGCCCGGCGCCAGGGCCAGTTCGCCGGCGGTGACGCGGCCTGCCGTGCACAGCAGGATCTGCGGCGTGGAGGCGGTCACGTCGCAGGGCTCGGCGTCGGGTGCGAGGACGTAGCGCGACAGCCGGAACTCGTCGATCGGGGTGTCGTAGACCTCCTCGCCGGAGGGTGACACCTCGGGGCGCAGGATGCCGGGTTCGGTCGCCTCGAACCGGACGATGCGCAGGAGTTCGGGCACGTCCACGTGCTTGGGCGTCAGGCCGCAGCGCAGCACGTTGTCGGAGTTGGCCATGATTTCGACGCCGAGGCCGTTGAGGTAGGCGTGCGGAACGCCGGCGCCGAGGAACAGGGCCTCGCCGGGCTGCAGTCGCACGTGGTTGAGCAGCATGGCCGCGATGACACCCGGGTCACCGGGGTAGTGGTGCGCGACCGACGCGTACGGCGTGTAGTCGCCGCCGAGCCGTTCGGCGGCCGCCGCGGCCTCCGCGACGGTGGCAGCCATGTCCTGCGGGTCCGCGGTCAGTACGGCGGTGAGCACTTCGCGAAGGGCGGCCTCCTCCGGCTGGGCGCGCAGCAGGTCGACGTACGGCTTGAGGGAGTCGACTTCGAGACCGGCGAGCAGTTCCGCCGCCGCGGCGGCGGGACGGAAGCCGCACAGGCCGTCGAAGGGCGTGAGCGCGCAGATCAGTTCCGGCTTGTGGTTGGCGTCCTTGTAGTTGCGGTGCGGCGCGTCGAGGGGAACGCCGGCGTTCTCCTCCGCTCCGTAGCCGTCCCTCGCCTGAGTGAGGTCGGGGTGCACCTGGAGGGAGAGCGGAGCGCCTGCCGCGAGGATCTTGAGGAGGAAGGGCAGCCGCGGGCCGAACTTGGCGACGGCCGCCTCGCCCAGCTCGCGGTCGGGTGCGGCGGCGATGACCTCGGACAGGGGCCGGTCCGCCTCGGCGCCACGGGTGATCCGGGACGGCGCCCCGGGGTGGGCGCCCATCCACATCTCGGCCTGCGGCTCGCCGGTGGGGGCGACGCCGAGCAGCTCCGGAAGGGCGGTCGTGGACCCCCAGGCGTAGGGGCGCACGGTGTTGGCGAGGCGGTCCATGATCTTCCTTGGTCCTTCGTCGGTGCGGTCGTGGCGCCGGGGCGTCACATGCGGTGCGACGGCGGGTGCGTCCGGACGGGATGATCGCCCGACTAGACGGGATGATCGCCCGACGCCGCGATCGCCAGGTAAATGGCGGCGAAATCGGTGACGGCCAGCAGCTCGGCCATCGACTCGAGCTCCGAGCCGTCCTCCGGTTCGAGCTCGCTGATGGGTGTGTCGTGGCTGAGCGCCAGCTCGCGAGCGGCGGGCGCCGCCGTGAGACCGCCGGCCGGGCGGTCACGCAGCAGGACGACGCGGGCCCGCAGCGCCTGGGGCTCATCGACCCGGTCGCGGAAGAAGTCGTCCGGATCGGCACCGGCCGCGAAGTCGCCCGCGAGGAGCACCCCGTGGGCGGGCAGCGCCTCCGGCAGTTCGGCGGCGAGCGCGGGCCGGCCGGCGATTTCCGCCAGGACCGCGGCGAAGCGGCGGCCCGCCGGAGCGGCGCCCCCGCCCTCGGTCCAGATCAGAGGCAGGCTGTCGGCGAGGTCCGCGGCCAGCGCCTTGGCCGGGTTGCTGTACGTGGCGACGGCGGGGCCGCAGCGTTCGGCCGTGATGTCGAGGCGGTCGGCGATCTTGGCCAGCATCTCCGGCGGGGCCTCGAGCAGCCCGACCCGGTCGAGGAGCGCGAGCAGGGGGGTGAACAGCGCCCAGAGGGCGCCGGGGGTGGCCGCCAGGACCTCCTCGTACGCCTCCTCGTACGGCGCGGTGGCCATCGGGACGACGAGGCCGTGGACGCCGTCGACCGCCTCGGAGAGCGGTGAGCGCTGCGGAGCGACGGCGACGACGGTGCAGCCGCGCCGGTACGCCTGCTCGGCGAGCATCGCGAGGCCGGGTTCGCTGCCGTCGGTGGTCGCGAGCAGCAGGAGGTCGACCGACCCCGCCCAGCCCGGCATGGCCCAGCGCAGGGCTCCGGCCGCGTGGGCGACGCCGGTGGGGCGGAGTGGGATGACGGGCGCGGAGGCGCCGGCGAGGGCGCCGACCAGGTCCGCGACTCCGAGGGCGGCTGTGCCGGGGCCCGCGACGAGGACGGCCCGAGGCCGCCCCTCCGGGGCGAGTTCGGCGATACCGGCTTCGTCGGCGTGCCGGGCCGCGGCGCGTACGCGGGCCCCGGCCTCGGCCGCGCCGCGCAACAAGCCCCGGCGGTCGGCGCGGGCCAGGGCGTCCGGAGCGTCGAGGAGCGACTCGTCGAGCATGAGGGATGGGCCTCCGATCGCCGTACGCGGGCGAGGGGTCTTGTGCGGTTGTCAGGAACTCGGTCAGGGACACGGTTCGTGCCGACATGAGCGGCCGGGAGGCCCGCCGACGGACGCTCGGCCCGTCATACGGTCCTCCCGGCCGCTCATGTCGCGCGGCGTGCCTCGTCGACGAGCAGGACGGGGATGCCGTCCCTGACCGGGTAGGCGAGGCCGCAGTCCTTGCCGGTGCAGATCAGCTCGGGCGTGTCGGCTGCCGTGCGGTCGTCGAGCGGGGCGTGGCAGGCCGGGCAGGCGAGGATCTCCAGGAGGCCGGCTTCGAGCGGCATAACAGCGGTGTCCCTTCGGGCACGCCGCAGACCGACGGAGCGATGGCGATCGCGTCGGACATACGGTCACGGTCTTGCGGATCAGGCGTCGCCAGCCTACCGCCGGGGAGCCGGGTGCGGCTCGTTCTGGGCGGCGTGGACGGGCGACGCCGAACAGGACACCGCGGGACACCTACCCGGCACGGCGGCGCGGACCACTCCGGGGCGGCGCGGACCACGACACGGACCTGGACGGCCGGACACGGCGACGCGCGCACCGCGGGACGGCCCGGCCCGGCAGCGTACGGCCCGAACACGGCGCGAACGGCGACGCACCCCAGGGACGCACGGCACGGCCGAGATCACGCGCGGAACGCACGGCACGACGGCGCACGACCCGAAGACGGCGCGGAACCCACAGCACGACGGGGCATCCGGCAGGCGGCGTACAGGCCGTGCGCCGGGCAGTGCGGCGACGCACGGCCCGGGAACACCCGGGGCGGCGCACCCACCGGAGATGCCCGGCGCCGGGGCACGCCGGAGCAGCCGGACCTCCCGCCCGGTACGGACGGGAGCACGACGGCTCGGCCACGTACGCACGTGCACGCGGGGCGACCGGGGCGCGCGTCGCCACAGGCCGCGTACGGGCCGCGCGCGGCCCGGGGCGGGATCACGCCGGCACAGCCGCGGACGGCCCCGTGCACGGCCCTGGGCGGCCGGGTCCCCGCCGGTGCGGGGACCCGCGGGTGACCCGGCCGTACCGGCGGCTCAGGCCCGTACGAGCGCCAGTACCTCGTCGCGGATCTTGGCCATGGTGGCCTCGTCGCGTGCCTCGACGTTCAGGCGCAGCAGCGGCTCCGTGTTCGAGGCACGCAGGTTGAACCACCAGTCGGCGGCCGTCACCGTCAGCCCGTCCAACTCGTCGGCCTCCACGCCCTCGCGGGTGGCGAACGCGGCCTTCACCGCCGCCGCGCGGCCGGCCTGGTCCGCGACCTTGGAGTTGATCTCGCCGGAGGCCGCGTACCGGTCGTACTGCGCGACCAGGTCGGACAGGGTGCCGTCCTGGGTGCCGAGCGCCGCCAGGACGTGGAGGGCCGCGAGCATGCCCGTGTCGGCGTTCCAGAAGTCGCGGAAGTAGTAGTGCGCCGAGTGCTCACCGCCGAAGATCGCACCGGTTCGGGCCATCTCCTCCTTGATGAAGGAGTGCCCGACGCGCGTGCGCACCGGGGTGCCGCCGTTCTCGCGCACGACCTCGGGAACCGACCACGAGGTGATCAGGTTGTGGATGACCGTGCCGCCGGGGTGCTTGGCGAGTTCACGGGAGGCGACGAGGGCGGTGATCGCCGAGGGCGAGATGCCGTCGCCCCGCTCGTCCACGACGAAGCAGCGGTCCGCGTCGCCGTCGAAGGCCAGGCCCAGGTCGGCGCCCTCTGCGCGCACACGGGCCTGCAGGTCCACGATGTTGGCGGGATCGAGCGGGTTCGCCTCGTGGTTGGGGAAGGTGCCGTCCAGCTCGAAGTACATCGGAACGAGGGTGAGCGGCAGGGACCCGAAGACGGTGGGGACCGTGTGGCCGCCCATGCCGTTGCCCGCGTCGACGACGACCTTCAGGGGCCGCATGCCGGAGAGGTCGACGAGGGAGAGCAGGTGGGCCGCGTAGTCGGTGAGCGTGTCGCGCTCGGTCACGCTGCCCGGCGTCGCCGCCGGGGCCGGCGCGCCCTGCTCGGACCAGGTCTCGACGAGTTCACGGATCTCCGCGAGCCCGGTGTCCTGGCCGACGGGGGCCGCGCCTGCCCGGCACATCTTGATGCCGTTGTACTGCGCCGGGTTGTGGGAGGCCGTGAACATGGCACCCGGCAGCCCGAGGCGTCCGGAGGCGAAGTAGAGCTGGTCCGTCGAGCACAGCCCGATGAGGGTGACGTCGGCGCCACGGGCGGCGGCGCCACGGGCGAACGCACCCGACAGTCCGGGCGAGGACGGCCGCATGTCGTGGCCGACCACGATCGCGTCCGCGTCGGTCACCTGGACGAAGGCGGCCCCGAACAGTTCCGCGAGCGATTCGTCCCACTGATCCGGCACCACCCCGCGGACGTCGTACGCCTTCACGATCTGCGACAGATCAGCAGCCACTTCCCAACCCCTTCTGAAGTCCATACGGTCACCACAAACTACCCGTACGGCTGGGGGCGCCGACCTTCCCCTGTCGGAAAGCCGTCGCGAAGGAGAGCGGCCGGGTGGGCCGTGCGCCCGGCCGGGAGCATGGCGCCTGAACGAGCCCTGACCGGGGCAGCCGCGGGGCCGCAGCGGGGCCCGAGCGCGAACCGGTCAGGAGTCGGGGGAACGCAGCACCCGCAGATGGCCGCGGCGAGCGACCTCCATCGGGTCGGCGGAACGCCGGCCGCTCGGGCCGCCCGCTTCCGCCGTACGCCCCTGGGGCCGTGCCGCCTCGCGGACGGCGTTCGCCAGCGCTTCGAGATCGTCACCGCTGGGCCGCGCGGGGGCGGAGCCGTCGGTGAGCCGTACGACCTCCCAGCCGCGCGGGGCCGTCAACCGCTCGCTGTGCTCGGCACACAGGTCATAGCAATGGGGCTCGGCGTAGGTGGCGAGCGGACCGAGGACCGCAGTCGAGTCGGCATAGACGTACGTCAGTGTCGCGACGGCAGGGCGGCCGCACGCGGTGCGCGAACAGCGACGTACAGGGCTCACGACGTTGGACGGTACCGCACTCTTGAGCGGGCTGCGACGACTCTCCACCAGGTCACTCCCCCGTGTCGTCGTGTGACATCGGACATATCGGCAGTTCGAGCAACTGGCCTGACCTGCGGGGAAAGAGAACCACACGGGCGACGGCCGCACGCCCTGCGGTCACGAGTCGGAGTGAATCAGGTCAATCGCCTCGAGTACGACGGTCGCGAGTGCCGCCGAATCGAGCCCAAACATTGGCCGGAATGTTCAATTAGCGACATACCTACGCCCGGCGACAGCGTGTCGATCGCCGCCGGCCCCGGAGAGCTACCCTGCGTCAGTGATGGACAGTCCTGTACCCCCCCGACCGGCAGAGCCGAGGCCCCGCCGCCGCGACCGGCACGGAAGAGGTATGCGCGGCCCGGTCGCCCCGCCCCAGGTACCGCTCGCCGCCAGCCGCGCCGAGACCTTCCGTGACCTGGTCCAGGACTCGGTGGAGCGGCTGGAGCGGCACTGGCCGCAGTTGGCCGATGTCGACTTCCTGGTCCTGGAGGTCCCTGGAACACCCGACGAGTCGGTGCCCCTGGGCAGTGCCGTCCCCGCCGCAGAGGACCGGCCCGCACGGATCATGATCTATCGCCGGCCCGTCGAGATCCGGACAAAGAACCGCGACGAACGAGCACTCCTCGTGCACGAAGTGGTCGTCGAGCAGGTGGCGGAGCTGCTCGGACTGGCTCCGGAATCGGTCGATCCGCGTTACGGGCAGGACTGACGCACACGAGGTGCGGGCCAACGGCCGCCCACCCGGCCGCGTCCCCGGCGGCCGCCCACCCGACCGAGCCGCCTACGGCCCGGTCGCGCTCCCTCCGGCATCTCCCGACCGCCTCTCGGCGCGCACACCGACCGCCTCTCGGCCGCCGTGCCGGCCACGCCCACCGATCGCCTCTCAGCGCCGTCCGCCGCGCCCACCGACCACCGGCTCACGGAGAGCCGCGCCGGCGCGGCTCTCCGTGAGCCGGTGGTCGGTCCCTCAGTCGTCCAGCACAGAGAGGTCCTGCTCCGCCTCCGGCACCGTGACCGTCCCCCGGTCGTCCGGCAACGTCTGCACCGTGAACATCGGGATGCCGTCCTCCGGGATCTCCAGCATCCGCGACGCGTGCACCGGCCCGCCCGAAACCGTCTCCACCGTGAGCGCGTAGGAGCCCTTGAGTCCGGCCGGTACGGGTGCGGGCACCGCCGTCGTCGTGCCCGCCTTCACGGAGAACTCCTTGACGACCTGGGTGCCGGCCTCCGTGCCCGCCGACGCGGTCACCTTCACCTTCGCGGCCTGGCCCGGTGCCGTCAGCGACAGCTGGGAGCCCTTGGCCCGGTTGTCGGCGACCGTGGCGCGCTCGCCCACCGGCGCGGCGGCCGGGATGAAAGCGATCTCCTTGTCGTCGCCCTTTCCACGGGTCACGCGCAGGGCGGCCACGACCGGACTGGCCGTGCCGCCCGCCGCGGGGCTGAGGATCAGCGATCCCGGCTCGCCGCGGGTGACGTCCTTCAGGTCGACGCTCGCCGTCATCCCGGATTTGACGTGCAGCGTCTCGTGACCGGCCGGGGTGATCGTGCCCGTGGCGCCCGCCAGTTGGACCTTCAGCTCCGCGTCGTCGTCCCCGGGGGCGAAGGCCACGAGCTGGACGGAGGTCGCGTCCGCCGGGATGCCGGGGAGGACGACCGTGCCGGACGGGTCGGCGGCGGCGCTGAGCCAGTCGCTGCCGACGTTCTCCTCGACGGACCGTACGACGGCCCCGACCCGGCCTGTGCGGGTGGTGACGTGCACGGTGACGTCCTCTGCCGGACCGTCCGTCAGTGTCGACAGCAGAACCGGAACGCCGGCTCCGCCGGGGACCGGGATGCCCTCGGTCACGGTGCTCTTGAGGACACCTTCCTTGCCGTAGATCTCGACGTCGACGACGGCCGTGGCCTCGTCCGGATTGGTCAGGTGCACGTAGTCCTGGCGCTGGTCGGCGAGCGAGGCGCCGGGGAACCAGAAGTCGGTGTCCGGCGCGGTGCAGCCGACACCGAGCAGACCGCGGCCGCTGCCCGCGGCGACCACGGTGGTCTGCTGCGCCGTCCAGCCGGGTGCCAGGCTGCCGGTGGCCGTGCCGACGAGCGCCTGGGCCTGCCCCCCGCCCTCCTCGGCCGAGACGGGCTTGCCGGGCTCCTTGAGCGCCAGGAAAGGCTTGTCGGAGGCGGGCTTCTTCGCCTCGTCGCCCTTCTTGTCCTTGTCGCTCTTGTCCGCGCCGGCATCAGGGTCGGACAAGGCGACCACAGACGGCCGCAGTTCCGCCGTGTCCCCCTCGGCACCTTCGTCTCCGGGCTGCTGCGCGCCGTCCTTCGCGGCAGGCGTGAAGGACGTGTACCGCGTCTCCGCCAGGTCCGAGCTGCTCGGGGCCGGGCACAGCAGGCTGGAGCGCTCGACGGGCAGACGTGCCGGGACCGCGGCCACCGGCTCGGCCTCGCCGTCGGGTGCCGTGAGCGAGGCGAAGCCGGTGACGGCGGCCAGGGCCGTGGCGACCGCGATCAGGGAGATGGTCGTGCGCTTCACTCTGACTCGCCTCGCGTCGTGCCGGGGGCTTGCGCCGGGGGTTCTGGGTACGGGTCGCCGTTCGAGGCGCCGTTCCGGCCGCCGTAGTAGGGGTCGTACTGCCCGTCCTGCCGGTACGAGCCGTCCGGCCGGTACTGACCTTCCGACGCGTACTGGCCCCGGCCGCCGTCCGGCTGGTACGGAGGGTCTTGCTGGTACGGAGGGTCCGGCTGGTACTGCCCGTCGCCGTAGGACCCGGCCTGGTACGGGTCGGCCGGGTACGGCTGCCGATACGGGGTGTCGCCGTACGCCTGGTCCCCGCCGTACTGCTGCTGCCCCTCGCCGTAGCCCTGCCCCTCGCCGTAGCCGCGGCCGTCGGCGTACGGGGCGTCCTGGTAGCCGCCTTGACCGTACGAAGTGCCGTAGCCGCTCGCGTCGGGGTACGTCTGCGTCTCCCACTCGCCGTGCTGCTGCGGCACGGCCGCGTACGGCGCGGGCTGCTCCGCGCCCTGCGCATCCGGTTGCGGCTCCACGGTTTCGCCGCCCGCGGCCTCCGCCTCCGCGGCCTCGTACTCCGCCTGGGCCCGCAGCCTGCGCGCCCTGCGGCCCTCGCCCGGCACCGGCTGGTCCGGTATCGCGACCGGCTCGTTGGGCAGGTCGTCGTCGATCTCCCGACGACGCCCGGGGAGTGCGAGTACCACCAGCACCAGCGTGAGGAAGCCCTGGATCCAGATCCAAGCCGTGTGCGTGGCCGGGGCCTCGAACGTCAGCTCGAGGCGGCCGCCTTCGGCGGGCAGCTCGAAGCCCTGGGCCCAGCCGTCGACCGTGGTCTTCTCGAGCGGGCGTCCGTCGAGCGTGGCCTGCCAGCCCTCGTCGGCGCGGTCCGCGATGCGCAGGATGCGGCCGGACCCGCCGACGGGGATCTCGGCGCGCGCTCCCACGGCGTCGGAGGCCACCGGCAGCGGTTCGTCCTCACCGCTGACGATCGTGGCACGGGCGACCTGGCGGTCCACCCGCCACAGCGCGCTGCCGTCGAGCTGGCTGAGCCGGCTCAGACCGGGTGTGGCGTCGAGGACGTGGCTGGTTTCGCGGGGCGCGCCGTCGCGCACCAGCACGTACCGGATGGCGTATCCGCTGAGCTGGCTGGTCTGGTCGGCGCCGGAGCCGGCGACAAGGTTGGCGACGATCTTGTCGAGACGGGCGTCGCTGCCGCCCGCCTCGGTGAGTTCGGCGTCACCGAGGCGGCTGCCGGAGCCGCGTACGAGCGTGTACGAGACCTTGGCCGCCGAGGCGCCGCCGAGTACCAGGGTGCGCGGCTGGTCCTGGGTGTCGCTCTCCTCGGCGACGAACGCCGGCACCTGGACCGGGTCGCGCCGCTCGAGCGGGCCGCCCGCGCCGCTGATCATCCAGTTGGCCGCGGCGATGACGGGGGCCAGGCCGGCGGCCAGCGCGACAAGGGCGGCGACCGGCTGCCGCCAGCCGAAGCTCTGGGCGGCGACACGGGTGCGGCCGCCCTCGGCGCCGAGCACGGCGGCCGCGAGCAGTGCGATGCCGTAGATCAGCGTCGCGGGGCCCGCCCAGCCGGTACCGCCGTCACCGGAGCCGTTGACAAGGGCCGCGAAGACCAGGGCGGCCAGCGCGACCGCCCAGGCGCCGCGGATCGCGAACTGCCGCTCCTCGCGCAGCAGGGCGCCCAGCGCGGCGAGCACGATGCCGATCATCAGGATGCCGCCGACGGTTCCCGGCCCGCCGGGGCTGATGCCGAGCAGGTCGGTGGCGCTCGCCGCGCCGCCGTCGTAGGCGAGTCCGGCCTCGCGGAAGAAGGCCGCGGGGTCGGTCAGCAGGGAGAGCGACCAGGGGGCGAGGACGAGCACGGGCGTGCCGACGGCCGCGATGAAACGCAGTCCGTACGCCGTGATGTCGCCGCGCCGCAGCACCAGGACGGCGATGCCGAGGATCACGGCGATCGGCCACACGACCGGGGTGAAGGCCATCGCGAAGGTGAGCAGCAGGGCGTACGCCCAGGTGGCCCGCCAGCTGCCGCGGCCGCCGCCGGTGGCGCGCAGCCCGTGGGCGGCGACGGCCGCGCGGGCGATGAGCGGCAGCACGACGGCGAGGACGGCGGTGCCCAGCCGCCCGGTGGCCAGCGCGCCGGTGGCGGCGGGCAGGAAGGCGTAGGCGACGCTCGCCCATGCCCGCAGCAGCCGGGACTCGACGAGGGGGCGGGAGGCGAAGTAGGCGGTGAGACCGGCGAGCGGGACCGAGCACACGAGAAGCACGGTCAGCGCGAGGCCGGTGGAGCCGAGGAACAGCGCGGAGAGCACCGCGAGCACGGCGAGGTAGGGCGGCGCGGTCTGGGTGCCGCCGGTGCCGACGGGATGCCAGCCGTCCGCGTAACGGCCCCACAGGTCGAAGACGTCCGGGGGGGCGGGCAGCAGGGCGCCGCCGGCCAGCGCGCCGCCGGCGAAGAGTCCGCGGCAGGCCACGAGGGAGACGACGAGCAGCACGGCGAAGAGGAGCGGGCCCGGCTTGCGGGCGATCTTCTTGAGCCTGGCGAACTGCTCGATCTCCAGGAAGTCGGCGTCGTCGCCGCCGGGACCCGTCTCCACGGCGCCGTGGCGGGAGCCGCCCGAGTCCGCCTCCGAGCCGCCGAAGTTGGAGACGACCTGCTCGATCGCGGCGCGGACCGTCGCGCCGGGCGGCGGGAACAGGGGCCGCAGTTCGGCGGCCGTGACGGCCCGCCGGGAGCGTCTGCGCCGCCCGGCCAGGATGCGCTCGGGACGCAGCAGTACCGCGAAGAGACCCATGACCTCGTCGACGGCCTGTCCGGGCACCTTGCCGACCAGATAGGCGAGGGTGCGCAGCAGGGTTCCGAAGACGATGCGCAGCAGTACGTACGGCAGCGCGATGCCACGGGTGTTGGTCAGCAGCGTGTAGACCGCCCCCGCCTTGTCGACGCGGTGGGCTCCGGCGACGGACCGGCCGGCGCAGTCGACGGTGCGGCGCTCGCGGGCGGCCGCCTCCGCGTGCCGCAGCACGGCGTCGGGGGCGATCAGGACGCGGTGGCCGGCCGCGTGGGCGCGCCAGCACAGGTCGACGTCGTCACGCATGAGGGGCAGCCGCCGGTCGAAGCCGCCGAGTTCCTCGAAGACGTCCCGGCGGATGAGCATGCCGGCGGACGACACGGACAGGACGGAGCGGACCTGGTCGTGCTGGCCCTGGTCCTGCTCGCGGCGGTCGAGCCCGGTCCAGCGGCGTCCGCTGTTGGCGATGGAGACGCCGGTCTCGAGGAGCTGTCTGCGGTCGTACCAGCCGCGCAGTTTGGGGCCGACGACCGCGGCGTACTCGTCGGAGTCGGCGACGCGCAGCAGTTCGGCGAGGGCGTCGGGCTCGGGCGCGCAGTCGTCGTGGAGGAGCCACAGCCACTGCACGGGCTCGCCGTGCGGGAGCTCGGGCATGTCGTACGTCTCGTCGCGCCAGGTCCTGGTGACCGGGTCCCAACCGCTGGGCCGCTTCAGATACGGCAGGTCCTCGGCGGTGAGCACGCCGGCGGTGCGGGCGGCCTCCTCGACGGCGGTGCCGAAGCCGGTACGGCGGGCGAGATGCAGTACCCGGTCGGCACCGAGGGCGTCGGTGAGCAGTTGCGCGGACTCGTCGGCGCTGCCGGTGTCGGCCGCGACGACGTTCTGCACGGGGCGTTCCTGGCCGATCAACCCGGCAAGGGCGTCGGGGAGCCAGCGTGCGCCGTCGTGGGAGACGAGCACGGCGGTGACGACGTGCCGGGGGAACTCGGGTACGACTGCCGGGACAAACGCGGCTGTGGTGGCGGACATTGAGGTACGGGCCCTCCGGCCGGGGTCACCCCGTAGGGGCTCTGGTGCGTCACGGACGGGGCCCCACACTAACGGCTGGCATGTCGACGGTCCGCAGCCTGTGGACAACCCACAGACGGCGGACCGTTCGCCATGCACCATTATTTCACGTGTTTGTGCGGTTTGACCGGACAGGCGGGCCGCCGACCGGACGGTTGTCCAGGCGCTTCTCAAAGCGGTTCTCGACGTGGTTGTTCAGGCGGCTGTTCAGGCGGCTGTTTCAGACAGCGGCCTTCTTGAGCCGCCGGCGTTCCCGCTCGGAAAGCCCGCCCCAGATTCCGAATCTCTCGTCGTTGTTCAGGGCGTATTCGAGACACTCGGAGCGGACCTCGCAGGCGAGGCAGACCTTCTTCGCCTCGCGGGTGGAGCCACCCTTCTCGGGGAAGAAGGACTCCGGATCGGTCTGGGCGCACAACGCGCGCTCCTGCCAGCCGAGTTCCTCGTCCGCGTCCTCGACCAGCAGTTGTTCGAACAGCTCGGTCATGTGCGCCCCTCGTCTGTCTTTGCGTCCCCGTGATGTTGCCGCGATCGATTTCGGCCGAACGACACGAGTGAAATTACAAGTGTGTAGCTCCGAGCCAGTCAAGCTGAGATCTGCTATTGGGCCCGGTATTCACTCTGCGGAACCAAGGTTATGCGGAAAGTGTTCAAATCACCAAAAACGTGACACATGCCAGCGGCCTGCTCCGCGCCCCACCGCCCTCAAGGAGGGAGACGCCACAGGCATCGATCTTGTTTCGGTCGAACCCCCGAAGCGATCCGGATCACAGTCCGATCACTTCGAGCCGCGGTGACGTTTACCGGCGGAGTTGCTGCCGCATGTCTCCGCCTCCCCTGGTGCACAAACCTTTCTCCGTGTCCGGTGACCGGAAAAGGTGAAACATTGCCGCCAAATCGGTCATTGGGTTGACAGTGGAGGAGGGGACAAGTCACCTTTGATCCCATGACAGCGACCTCAGCGCCCCACGCGACCCGCCACCGCGGGTTCCGCAGCGCTGTCCAGGCGCGCTGTTGCTGTTGCTGTTCCAGCTGTTGATGCCTTCGAGCTCCGGCTTCTCGCACCCTGCGTCACCTTTCCGCTCTGCGACATCCCATGCACTCCTGCTGAGGAACCCCCGCACCCATGAACAGCGACAGCGACCTCCAGATCGCCGGCGACATCCTCGCCGTACCGCACCTGCTCCAGCCCGCCCGTGAGCATCCGGCCACCGTGGCCGAGTTCGCCGGTCTCGCCCGCTCCATCGCCGCCGACCGTGCGCAGTGGGAGCACCTCGTCGAGTACGACGCCACCTCCCGCTGGTATCACCGGCTGCACACCGGCCCCGGCTACGAGGTATGGCTGCTCAGCTGGGTCCCCGGCCAGGGCAGCGGGCTCCACGACCACGGCCCGTCCTCCGGAGTGCTCACCGTCCTCCAGGGCGAACTGACCGAGCGCACCGAGCGCGGCGAGCGGTCGCTGGCCCCGGGCTCCCAGAGGGTCTTCGCACCGGGCTACGCGCACGAGGTCGTCAACGACTCCCTCGAACCGGCCGTGAGCCTGCACGTCTACTACCCGGGTCTGACCGAGATGCCGATGCACACGGCCGCCAGCTGCACGACCGAGGCCGTTCCCGTCTGACGCCTCAGGCGGACCTGCGAGGATGGCGGCATGCGCATTGTGGTTCTGGCCGGCGGTATCGGCGGCGCCCGTTTCCTCCGCGGTCTCAAGCAGGCCGCGCCCGAAGCGGACGTCACGGTGATCGGCAACACCGGTGACGACATCCATCTCTTCGGCCTGAAGGTCTGCCCCGACCTCGACACCGTGATGTACACCCTCGGCGGTGGCATCAACGAGGAACGGGGCTGGGGCCGGCAGGACGAGACCTTCCAGGTCAAGAGCGAACTCGCGGCCTACGGCGTGGGCCCCGAATGGTTCGGCCTCGGCGACCGGGACTTCGCCACCCACATCGTCCGTACCCAGATGCTGAGCGCCGGCTATCCGCTGAGCGCCGTCACCGAGGCGCTCTGCGACCGGTGGCAGCCGGGCGTACGACTCCTTCCGATGTCCGACGACCGGGTGGAGACCCATGTCGCCGTGACGATCGACGGCGAGCGCAAGGTCATCCACTTCCAGGAGTACTGGGTGCGGCTGCGGGCGTCCGTGGCCGCGGAGGCGGTCGTACCGGTCGGTGCGGACCAGGCCAAGCCGGCGCCCGGCGTGCTGGAGGCCATCGCCTCCGCGGACGTGATCCTCTTCCCGCCGTCCAACCCGGTCGTCAGCGTCGGCACGATCCTCGCCGTGCCCGGTATCCGCGAGGCCATCGCGGAGGCGGGCGTACCCGTCGTCGGCCTCTCCCCCATCGTCGGCGGAGCACCCGTGCGCGGCATGGCCGACAAGGTGCTCGCCGCGGTGGGCGTCGAGGCGACCGCTGCGGCCGTCGCCCGGCACTACGGCTCCGGGCTGCTCGACGGGTGGCTCGTCGACACCGCCGACGAGGCCGCCGTCCCCGTCGTCGAGGAGGCGGGCATCGTCTGCCGGGCCGTGCCGCTGATGATGACCGACACGGACGCGACCGCGGAGATGGCACGCGCCGCGCTGGCCCTGGCCGAGGAGGTACGGGCGTGAGCACGGCCTCGTACCGGGTCTGGGCACTGCCCGGACTCGGTGAGATCCGGCCCGGCGACAACCTGGCCAAACTGATCGCCGCGACATCCCCCGGACTGGCCGACGGGGACGTGCTCCTCGTCACCTCCAAGATCGTCAGCAAGGCGGAGGGCCGGATCGTCGAGGCGGTGGACCGCGAGGCCGCGATCGACGCGGAAACGGTCCGGGTCGTGGCACGCCGCGGCGCCCTGCGCATCGTCGAGAACCGGCAGGGCCTGGTGATGGCGGCGGCCGGGGTCGACGCGTCCAACACCCCCGCAGGGACGGTGCTGTTGCTGCCGGAGGACCCCGACGCCTCCGCACTCGCCATCCGTGAAGGGCTGCGGGACGAGCTGGGCGTCGACATCGGCGTGATCGTCACCGACACCTTCGGCCGGCCCTGGCGGGCCGGGCTCACCGATGTCGCGATCGGCGCTGCGGGCGTACGCGTCCTGGACGACCTGCGCGGCGCCACCGACACCCACGGCAATCCGCTCGGCGCGACCGTGGTCGCCACCGCCGACGAACTCGCCGCCGCCGGTGACCTGGTGAAGGGCAAGACCAACGGGCTGCCGGTGGCCGTCGTGCGCGGATTGCCGCACGTCGTGGCTGACACGGACGACGGCGCGAGCACGCTGGTCAGGAGCGCGGCCGACGACATGTTCCGGCTGGGGACCTCTGAGGCCGTACGGGAGGCGGTGACGCTGCGCCGTACGGTGCGGGAGTTCACCGACGAGCCGGTGGACGGCGGCGCCGTCCGGCGCGCGGTCGCGGCCGCGGTGACGGCGCCCGCGCCGCACCACACGACGCCGTGGCGTTTCGTCCTGCTCGAATCGGCCCGGTCACGGCTGCGGCTCCTCGACGCGATGCGCGACGCGTGGATAGCGGACCTGCGGCGCGACGGCAAGTCCGAGGACTCCGTCGCGAAGCGCGTCCGCCGCGGGGACGTCCTGCGCAACGCGCCGTACCTGGCGGTGCCGTGCCTGGTGACGGACGGGGCGCACACGTACGGCGACGAGCGCCGGGACGTGGCCGAACGCGAGATGTTCGTCGTCGCGGCCGGTGCCGGCGTGCAGAACTTCCTGGTCGCGCTGGCGGGCGAGCGGCTGGGGTCGGCGTGGGTTTCTTCGACGATGTTCTGCCGGGGCGTGGTGCGGGAGGTGCTGTCGCTGCCGGAGTCGTGGGACCCGATGGGGGCGGTGGCGATCGGGCACCCGGCGGGGGTGCCGAAGGCGCGGGCGGCGCGGGAGGCGTCCGCGTTCATCGAGGTCCGGTAGGCAGGGGAGAGCCGGCGCCGCAGCGGCCCGGCGTCACCACTGGGCGATGTCGACCCGGCGCATCTTCGGCTCGCGGCGCGGTGGCGTGCGGCCCGCCAGCATGATCAGGCGGGCCGCGCGGTGGCGTTGGCCCTCGTAGGGGGACAGCAATTCCAGCATCGCCGCGTCGTCGGTGTCGCGTTCACCAGCGAGCGCGTAGCCGACGATCCTCGGCAGGTGCAGGTCGCCGACCGTGACCGCGTCGGCCGCGCCGTTGCTGCGCTGGATGACCTCCGCCGAGGTCCACGGGCCGATGCCGGGGATCAATTCGAGCCTGGCCATGGCCTGTTCGGGCGCCATCGCCGCCGCCTCCTCCAGTCGGCGCGCCACCTTCACCGCGCGCAGGATCGTCGACGCCCGCTTGTGGTCGACGCCGGCGCGGTGCCACTCCCAGGAGGGGACGAGCGCCCAGGCGCGCGGGTCCGGCATGACGTGCATGCCGGTGTCGGGGCCCGGCGCCGGTTCGCCGTACGTACGGACCAGCAGCCGCCAGGCCCGGTACGCCTCGTCCGTGGTGATCTTCTGCTCGAGGATCGAGGGGATCAGGGACTCCAGCACCAGCCCGGTCCGCAGCAACCGCAGTCCGGGCCGGCGGTGCTGCGCGGTGGCGACCAGCCGGTGCCGAGGGATGAACGCCTCAGGGGCGTCCGCTGCTCCGAGCAGGTCGGGCAGCCCGTCGAGCAGCCACTCCGCGCCCGGCCCCCATGCCTCGGCCTCGACGGATCCGGCCCGCGTCGCGACCCGGAGCGTGCCCGGACCGGCGGGTGTGCGGCTGGCCCGCCAGACCGAGCCGTCGGGCGTCGTACGGAAGGTCGGGTCGGCCGGGCCGCGGCGCAGCGGGCCGAGGACCAGGCCGAGGTCGAGCGGCCACGGCGGTGCCCACCGGCGGGTGCGTGGGGCTGCGGTGGAAGCGGCAGCAGCGGCCTGTCGCGGTATCGCGGGGGTCGGGTGCGCCGCGCCACCGTGCACGGTGGCGCGGCTCGTACCCGGTCGGAAGCGCCCTGCCATGCGGCCAGGCTACTGGTCGCCCCCTACTGGTCGGAGGAGAAGCGGACCGAGCCCGCCGGGAGCACCGCGTCGCACCACACCCGAGCGCCGTCCCGCAGCTCGTTGTCCTCGCCCACGACCGCGCCGTCTCCGACGACCACGCCGGCCAGAACGGTACGCGCCCCGATACGCGCGCCGGCGCCGACGAGTGAGTCGGAGATCACGGCACCGGGCTCGACGACCGCGCCGGCCAGGATCGTGCTGCCGTCGATCCTGGTGTCCGCGCCGATCCGTGCGCCCTCGCAGACGACCGTGCCGCCGGTGAGCTTCGCGCCGGGCGCCACCGTCGCGGAAGGCAGCACCAGCCGGTCGCCGCGCCTGCCGGGCACGGCGGGGGACGGGGCGCGCCCGAGGACCAGGTCGGCGGAGCCGCGTACGAAGGCGTGCGGAGTGCCGAGGTCGAGCCAGTACGTGGAGTCGACCATGCCCTGGAGGTGCGCTCCGGAGCTCAGGAGCTCGGGGAAGGTCTCCCATTCGACGGAGACGGGGCGGCCCGCCGGGATCGTGTCGATGACGGAGCGCCGGAACACATAGGCACCCGCGTTGATCTGGTCGGTCACGATTTCTTCCGGCGTCTGCGGCTTCTCCAGGAAGGCCGTGACGCGTCCGCTCGCGTCCGTCGGCACCAGGCCGAAGGCGCGGGGGTCGTCGACGCGGGTGAGGTGGAGGGAGACGTCGGCGCCGGAGGAACCGTGGGTGTCGACGAGGGCCTCGATGTCGAGTCCGGTGAGGATGTCCCCGTTGAAGACGAGGACCGGGTCGTCGGGGCCGGATCCCAGCCGGGAGGCCACGTTGCGGATGGCCCCGCCGGTGCCGAGCGGCTCCTGCTCCGTCACGTACTCAAGGTGCAGTCCGAGTGACGAGCCGTCGCCGAAGTACGGCTCGAAGACCTCGGCCAGATACGAGGTGGCGAGAACGATGTGCTCGACGCCCGCCGCCCGCGCCCGTGCCAACTGGTGGGTGAGGAAGGGAACTCCGGCCGCCGGGACCATCGGCTTCGGGGTGCGGACGGTGAGCGGACGCAGCCGGGTGCCCTTGCCTCCGACCAGGAGAATCGCTTCTGGGGCCAGGTTCAATGCGTTCTCTGCTCTCTGCTGGGGCCGGGCGCGGTCGTGGTTCGGACCGGCCAGTTTACGAGTCGCACGGATGGCGCCCGGCCCCGTCCCCGGTCAGCGGCCCTGAAGCTTGGCCGAAGCCGTCCTGGCAGATCCGAGCATGCCGTAGAGACGGCTTCCCGGGCAGTCCGTGACGAATCCGTCGCGGTGTCCGGAGATGGCGTTGAGCTTGACATTCACGCCCTTGGCGTACTTGCCGCTGCCGGCCGAGGTGAGCGTCACCGTGCCCTTCGGATTGATGCCGTGAAGCCCCAGCTTCCACGCGGTCAGCTTGGCCACGGCGGTCACCGCCGCCTGCGGCGGATCGGAGGAACTGTACGTGCCGAGCACGGCGATACCGGTGCTGTTCGTGTTGAAACCCAGGGTGTGCGCACCGAGCACCGGCTCGGCCACGCCTCCTGCCCGGCCTTCGTAGATGGTTCCGCACTTGTCGACGGCGAAGTTGTAGCCGATGTCGCGCCAGCCGCTGCTCTTGACGTGGTAGCGGTAGATACTGCGGATAACGGAGGGGGCCTGCGCGCAGGTGTAGTTGTTGCCGGTGGCGCTGTGGTGGACGAACGCGGCCTTGACCGAGGTCGTGTAGACGAACTGCTTCTCCCGCCACGACTCGTCGGCGCCCCACCCCTTGCGGGTGACGATGGCGGGCCTCGGCCCGATGTACGGCTTGGCGCCGGCCTCGAGATCGCCCACGAGCAGATCGCCCGCCGCCGTGGCCTCGGCCTCCGTGTCGGCCAGGTTGAGGGCGGGGATCAGGATGCCCCCCAGCGGGCCGCGGCCTGCGGCGGGATCGGTCCCGGGGCCCGGCGTCTCGGGGTTCTGCGGGGTCTCGGGGTTTTCCGGGTCTTCGGGGTCCTGTGGGCTCTCGGGACCCTGTGGGCTCCCGGGGTTCTGGGTGGCCGGGTCGGCGGTGCCCGCGGCGCCGGTCTGCGTCGTGCCGGTGGACTGCCCGGTGTTCGCCGGGTCGTCGCCGGGGTCGACGAGTTCGAGGCGCAGTCCTTCGGGGAGTCCGCTCGAACTGCCGTCGGCCGCGCGTACACGCACCTCCACACCGTCCGACGGGCCCACCCACAGCGGAGCGGTGGAACCGCGCACCGTACGGGACTCGCTCTCTGCGGTGCCCGGGTCTGCCGCGTGCTCCGCGTTGTGGGTCTCGACCTGCTGCCAGTCGGACCACGCGCCGGAGCCGATGGCCCGGGTACGTACCTCGACGACGCCTTCGAGTTCGGTGAGTGCGTCCTCCCAGACCACGCCGAGGAGGGAGAAGGGGTCGACGTCCTGCTCGGGGAGGCCCTGTTCGCGAAGTCCTTGACCGGTGGTGGTGCCGTGGGAGCGTTCCGAGGCGGTGGGGCCGAGAGGCTCCAGCGGCAGGGACCGGGTCGATCCGGGCACGTCCGGGGCCTGTGCGACGACGGCGGCAGGCAGGGGCGCGGCGAGCGCGCCGGAAGCGAGCGAAAGCGGGATGACGAGCGCGGTCGCGCACGCCACTCCGACGGAAGAAGCCAGATGTCCACGCATGGGAAGGAGCCTGGGTCGGGGCGTCGTACCGCGCTCGTCGGGAAACCTCTGAGAAGCCGGCACCCCATCGGCCCGATGGGACCACACCGTCACCCGAGCGGCCGCTTCGGCCACGGGCGGCGGCGTACGCTTGCGCGGATGAACGCCAGCGACCGTACCCCTGCCGACCTGCTGCGATCCGCGCTCGCCGCGGACCCCGCACGTCCCTTGGTCACCTTCTACGACGATGCCACCGGTGAGCGGGTCGAATTGTCCGTCGCCACCTTCGCCAATTGGGTGGCGAAGACGGCGAACCTGCTCCAGGGCGACCTCTCCGCCGGACCGGGCGACCGGCTGGCACTCCTGCTGCCGGCGCACTGGCAGAGCGCCGTCTGGCTGCTGGCCTGTTCCTCCGTAGGTGTGATCGCGGACGTCGGCGGTGAAGCGGCGCGCGCGGACCTTGTGGTGGCGGGGCCCGGGGAGTTCGAGGCGGGGCTCGCCTGCCGCGGCGAGCGGATCGCCCTGTCCCTGGCGCCGCTGGGCCGCCGCTTCCCCACGCCTCCGTCCGGTTACGCCGACTACGCGGTCGAAGTACCCGGTCAGGGCGACCGGTTCGCCCCGTACGCGCCGGTCGATCCGGACGAGCCCGCGCTGATCGTCGGTGCCGTGGAGCTGACCGGCGCCGAACTGGTGGAGCGGGCGCGGGCGGACGCGGACCGGCTCGGCCTCGGGCCGGGGTCGCGGTTGCTGTCGGGGAAGCCGTACGACTCCTGGGACGGGTTGTCGGCCGGGCTGTTCGCGCCCTTGACCTCCGGCGGCTCCGTCGTGCTGTGCCGGAATCTGGACGAGTTGTCCGAGGACGGACTGGCGAAGCGGGTCGAGAGCGAGCGGGTCACCGACACGGCGGTATGACAAGCGCCGGACCTGCACTCGTGTGGCCCACAACCGGGTCGAGCCCTCCGCTTCCGGCGGCCGGGTGCGGTGGATGATCGGCGACAAGCGTGCTTCAACGCACAACCAAGCGCCGGGCTCAGCCGTCTAGACCAGCGATCGGCGGCCCTGCGTGCCGCCGACGCCATGAAGGATGGACGCACACGTGACGGACAAGGCCGGCACGGGGCCCGCGGGGTCCGCCGCGGCGGACGAGAACGCGAACCCCGAGCACGCGGCCGCCCCCGGAGCCGCAATGGGCACGGGCGGCGCCACTGGCGCGGACGAGGTCGGCACGGCGTCCGCTGTCGCGGACGGCGACGCCACGCCCGCCGACCGGGCCGCGTCCGCGAGCTCCGGAGACGGCCCCGCCGACGCCACTGCCGGCGACACCCCGGGCGGCGCCGCGGCCGGCGGACCCGGAAGGAGCGGCCCCGTCGACGCCACTGCCGGCGGAAGCACTCGGGCCGACGGCGGCCACGGGCCGGGCGACGACGGCCCCGGCGACGGAAGCGGCGCGGACGGCAACGGAGACGACGGCCACGGCCACGGCGCGAGCGGCCCGGACGGCGGCAATGGGAGCGGCCCCGGCGACGGCGGCGACGGCGGCGACGGCGACGCGGGCGGACACGGCGACGGCGACGCCAGGAGCCCACGGCGGCCCCGGCAGTTGATGCGGTGGGCCGCGCTCGGGCTGTCGCTCGTGCTGCTCGCCGCCGCCGGTGCCGGCTGGTGGTTCTACCGCAAGCTCGACGCCAACATCACCACCGACACCACCGCCGCCACCGAACTCAAAACGTACGAGGAGGAGCGCCCCACCCCCGTCGTCACCGGCGCGCAGAACATCCTGCTCCTCGGCTCCGACACCCGCGCGGGCGAGGGCAACGACAAGTACGGCCGCGACGAGGGCGGCGGTGGCAGCCAGCGTTCCGACACCACGATCCTGTTGCACATCGCGGCCGACCGTAAGAGCGCCACGGCCATGTCGATCCCGCGTGACCTCGTGGTGACGATCCCGAGCTGCGGCAAAGGCGACGGCGAGCGTACGAAGGAGCAGGTCGCACAGTTCAACTGGGCCTTCCAGTTCGGCGGGGCGGCCTGCACGATCCGTACCGTCGAGAAGTTCACCGGGATCCGTATCGACCACCACATGGTGATCGACTTCCAGGGCTTCAAGGACATGGTGGACGCCGTCGACGGTGTCGAGGTGTGTCTCGAACAGCCGATCGACGACAAGGACGCGCGCCTGAAGCTGCCGGCCGGGCGCCAGACGCTCGACGGCGAGCAGGCCCTCGGCTTCGTACGGGCGCGCAAGACGCTGGGCGACGGCAGCGACACCGAGCGGATGGAGCGCCAGCAGCAGTTCCTGGGCGCACTGGTGAAGAAGGTGCAGAGCAACGGCGTACTGCTCAATCCGACGCGGCTCTATCCGGTGCTCGACGCGGCGACCAAGTCGATCACCACCGATCCCGGTCTGGACTCGCTCAGGGACCTGTATGACCTGACCCGATCGATTCGCAGCATTCCGACGGAAAAGGTCCAGTTTCTCACCGTTCCCCGACAGCCCCACTCCTCGAACCCCAACCGGGACGAACTTGTCCAGCCCGAAGCCGGCCGACTTTTCGAGAGTCTGCGCGAGGACGACCCCGTCACCGTCGTGCCGAACGGCGAGGAGGCCACCGTGGAGTCGGATGCCGAGGGGACCGCTGAGCCGAGTCCGACGCCCACATTTCCCGGCACCAATGCCGCCCAAGGGATGTGCGAGTAAAGCGATGGCCAAACGGAAGCGGAGAGTATCGACGGAATGGGCGTATTGCCCAGTTATAAGGAGCGTGGAATTTGTCACGGGCGTCGCTCGGCGCTCAACTGGGCGGATAGTGTGACGCGATCCGGTGCTTCCGACCCTGAGTCGCGCACTGCTGGATCGAAGGACCGAGCGCCTGACGGGGGAGGCGCCTCGCGTGGCACCGACGGAGGACTCAAGCAACCGTGGATGCGCAAAGCCGTGGGCAGGCGGACGAGATCGACCCCGCCGACCAGTGGGTACTCAACCCGCAGACCGGTAACTACGAGCTGCGACTGAACCAATCCGCACCGCAGTCGATCCCCTCGGCCAGAGGTCCCCGGTCCACAGAAGCGGGCCCCGGCGGAGCCGGAGGGACCGACAGCGCTCACGCCGCCACGCAGCAGACGACGGCCGGAACCGGTACCCGGCGCCGTACGGCGCCCCCCGGCACCGAGGTACCCCGCCAGCGCAGCCGCCGTGCCGGTGGCGGCTCCGGTGGCCGGGCGGCGCAGCAGCAGGCGGGCCGGCGCAAGCGCAAGCAGGCGAAGCCGCGCAAGAAGAAGGTGCTGCTGTGGACGGGCGGCACCGTCGCGCTCGTGATGGTCGGCACCGCGGCCGCCGGCTATCTCTACCTGGAGCACCTGAACTCGAACATCACGTCCGTCTCGGACGACGGTGCGGGCACCGGCGGCTTCAGCAAGGACCGGGCGATCAACATCCTGCTGATCGGCACCGACAAACGGACCGGCGCCGGCAACGAGGGCTACGGCGACAAGGACAGCCCCGGCCACGCCGACACCACGGTCCTGCTGCACGTGTCCAAGGACCGCACCAACGCGACGGCGTTGAGCATCCCGCGCGACCTGATCACCGACATCCCCGATTGCCCGACCACCCAGGAGGACGGCACCACCAAGGTCATCCCGGGCCAGCGCAACGTGCGCTTCAACATCAGCCTCGGCCAGTCGGGCCGCACGCCGAGCTGCACCATGCGCACCGTCACCGACATCACCGGCATCCAGCCGGACCACTTCATGGTGGCCGACTTCAACGCGGTCAAGACACTGAGCTCGGCGGTCGGCGGTGTTCCCATCTGCCTGGCGAAGGACGTCGACGACCCGGATTCGCATCTGAAGCTGCCGGCGGGCGAGCACGAGATAAAGGGCGAGGAGGCCCTCGCCTTCGTGCGGACGCGGCATTCGTTCGGCAACCAGGGCGACCTCGACCGCATCAAGATCCAGCAGCAGTTCCTCAGTTCGCTGATGCGCAAGCTGAAGTCGAACGACACCCTCACCAGCCCCACGAAGCTGGTGAAGCTGGCGGAGGCCGGAACCAAGGCGCTGACCGTCGACTCCAAGATCGACGACGTCTTCAAGCTCCGCGACCTCGGTCTGGAGCTGGGCAAGTTCGACATGAAGAACCTGACCTTCGCCACCGTGCCGGTCGTCGACAACCCGGCGGAGAAGGTCAAGGCGACGGTCGTGCTCAGCGAGGCCAAGGCGGAGCAACTCTTCGCGATGGTCCGCGAGGACGTCTCTCTCACCGAGGTCGAGGAGAAGAAGAAGGACGCCAAGAACAAGCAGAACGCCCTTCTCGAGGGCACCAGGGCCGAGGCAGCCGACGTCCGCGTCGACGTCCTCAACGGCGGCGGACCGACGGGCGCCGCACAGAAGACCCTCGACTGGCTGCAGAACACCGAGGGCGTGCTGAAGTCCGCCAACAAGGGCAACGCGACGGCGGACGTCACCAGGACGACGCTGGAGTACGCGCCGAACCAGGCCGACCAGGCCCGCAAGGTCGCGGACCTGATGGGCCTGCCGGCTGCCGCGCTGAAGCCCGGCACGGTGGACGCGGAGGGCCTGGAGGCGATGACGCTGACGATCGGGCCCGACTTCAAGGGCGCAGGGGTGCCCATCACGGGTCCGGCGAAGCTGCCGGACGACGTGGCGCGAGTAGAAGCAGACAAGAAGATCTGCGCCGAGTGATGTCGCAGGGGCGGCTCATGGCGCGGGCCTGAACACAGGGGGAACCAGGGGTGGGACGGAACAGCGTGCGTGGGGAGGGGATCCGGGAGCACGCGGCGGAACCCGGCGGTCCCGACCGGGACGGCGGACCGTACGGAGAGGGGACCGGTCGTGTTCCCAGGAGCCGTACGGCTCCGGACGACGAGCGGGTGGCGCGCCGTGCGTCGGGCGTCGGCGGCGGCGGTCACCAGCGCGGCGGTTCCCGGCGGCGCGCGAAGCGCGGCAAGCGCCGGATACTCCGCGGCATCGCGATCACGGTGTCGGTGGTGGTGCTCGGCACGGCCGGGGCCGGGTATCTGTATTACGAGCACCTGAACAGCAAGCTCAAGAAGGACGACCTCACACTCGGCAACGCGATGCCCGACCACAAGGCGAACGCCGCCGGGCAGACACCGCTGAACATCCTGCTGATCGGCTCCGACGCCCGGGACTCCAAAGCGAACCAGAAGCTCGGTGGCGCCAAGGACACGTTCGGCTCGCCGCCGCTCGCCGACGTCCAGATGCTGGTGCACCTGTCCGCGGACCGCAGCAACATCTCGGTCATCAGCATGCCCCGCGACACGCTGGTGAAGATCCCGGAGTGCACCGACCCGGACGCCCCCGAGAAGACCTCTCCCGCCTCCGAACTCGCGCTGGCCAACGAGTCGCTGGGCCGCGGCGGGCCGGGATGCACGGTCGCCACCTGGTACGAGCTCACGGGTATCACCATCGACCACTTCATGATGATCGACTTCGCGGGTGTGGTCTCGATGGCCGACGCGATCGGCGGTGTGCCGGTCTGCGTCGAGCAGAACATTCACTCCCGCACCCGCGACGGCAAGGGCTCCGGTCTGAAACTGGAGAAGGGCACGACCTACATCCAGGGTGAACAGGCCCTGGAGTGGCTCCGGACCCGCTACGGATTCGACGACGGCACCGACCTGGCCCGCGCACACGGTCAGCACATGTACATGAACTCGATGGTCCGTGAGCTGCGCAGGAACACCAAGCTCACCGACCCGAACAAGCTGCGCAGGCTCGCCGAGGCCGCCATCGACGCGCTCACCGTCGACAAGGGGATCGACACGGTCAAGGACCTCTTCGACCTGGGCACACAGCTCAAGAGCGTCCCCAATTCGCGTATCACGATGACGACCATGCCGAACGTCTACAGTCAGCGGCCGGGTTTCACGGGCAAGGTGGAGCCCATGCCGGATGACGCCGAGCAGTTGTTCCGTATGGTCCGCGAGGACGTCCCGCTGGACGGAAAGGCGCCGAAGAAGCCCCCGGCCGAGCCCGCCGCGTCCAAGGATCCGGCGGCGGCGCCGGAGGAGATCGCCGTCATGGTGCTGAACGGCACCGGCGGCGACGGACAGTTCGCCGAGCGGGACCGCGCGACGGCCGTCACCGACTTGCTGACCGGCAAGGGCTTCGCCATGGCCAAGGCGGACACCACGCTCGAACCGCAGAAAACGACGGTCGTCCGGTTCTCCAACGCCGAACTGGAGGGCGACGCCCAGGCGATCGCCAAGGCCCTCGGGATTCCGCCGAGTTCCGTGCGGAAGTCCACGGACGCCACCGGTATCCAGCTGATCGTCGGCGCGGACTGGCGCCAGGGCGACACCTATCCGGAGTCGGCCGCCAAGCCGGACAACGAGACCCCGGACACCGCGAACGTCCTGCGGGGCGACGACGAGGACGAGTGCATGCCGGTGCAGCCGGGCTTCACCTGGTAGTCGCACACTCTGGTAGTCGGACGCCCGGGTACTCGCACACTCCGGCGGTCACACACCCCGGTGGTCGGGCCCCGGCTGCGGGAGAGGCCCTTGCAGCAGGAGACCCGGCAGGAGAGACCCGGCAGCAGGGAACGGCGCGGGGCCCGGTCGTCGCGTGCGACCGGGCCCCGCGCCGTGTCCGTACGAGCGTCAGGCCGCGGCCTTGACCGAGGGCCGGCGGCTCGCGATGACCTTCCTCGCCAGCGAGCGGGGGCTCGTGAGGAAGCCGTACCCCCACGACATGTGCATCGTCGCAAGCGCCACCGGGACCTGGAGCCGGGCCTTGAGGGACAGGCCCTTGCCCGCGAGGAGCGAGCCGGCGGTGATCGCCGCGAGGTAGCCGCCGGGGACGACGAACGCCCACGGGGTCAGCGCGACTCCGTTGACGACGCCCGCGGCGATGGCCAGCAAGGCGGTCGGCGGGGCCAGGTAGCGCAGGTTGATCGAGCCCTGGTGGTAGCGGGCGACGACGTGGCGCCAGCGGCCGTAGTCCTTGTACTGCTTGGCGAGCGCCCGCACGGAGGGCCTCGGCCGGTACTGGACCTTCAGCTCCGGCGAGAACCAGATCAGCCCGCCGGCCTCGCGGATGCGGAAGTTCAGCTCCCAGTCCTGGGCGCGGATGAACTCCTCGTTGTACCCGCCCTGCTGTTCCAGCGCCTCGCGGCGGAACACCCCGAGGTAGACGGTCTCGGCAGGACCGGCCTGGCCGCCGGTGTGGAACGCCGCGTTGCCGACGCCGATCTTCGAGGTCATCGCGGCGGCGACCGCGTCCTCCCAGGCGTTCTCGCCCTCGGCGTGCATGATGCCGCCGACGTTCTGCGCACCGGTCTCGTCCAACAGGCGGACCGCGGTCGCGATGTAGTTCGGCGAGAGCATGCCGTGCCCGTCGACGCGCACCACGACGGGGTGGCTCGAAGCCTTGATCGCGGCGTTCAGCGCGGCGGGGGTGCGGCCGGTCGGATTCGGCACGGTGTGGACCCTGGAGTCCTCCCGTACGAGTTCGGCGGCGATCTCGTCGGTGCGGTCCGTGGACGGTCCGAGGGCGATCACCACCTCCATCTCTCCGTCGTACTCCTGCTCGAGGATGTGGCGGACGGAGTTGCGCAGATGCCGCTCCTCGTTGAGGACCGGCATGATCACGGAGACAGCGGGCGTGGCGTTCATCGCCCGCCACGTTACCGCGAACGGGGGACACCGAGGCGCGGCGGCCGGTGCCGCGGATTCTATGGGCCTACGGTGCGGGGAATCCCCTGTCGTCCGCGGAGGTGTCCTCTTGCCCCCACCGCCCCGCCCGCGCCCCCGCCCCCGTCCGGTCCCGCAGCGTGGCGGCACCGGGCGGCCTGCCGCACGGCAGACGGCACGGCGGGCGGGCGGTGGCGGACGGCCGGGACGCCGGGACGGGCGCCCCGCGCGTCCGCGGCGCTGGGGCGTGCGGATCGTGACGTCGCTCTCGGTGCTGGTGCTGGGGGTCGGCGGCATCGGGCACGCCGTGGTCACCGGTCTCGACACCGGGATCGACCGGGTCGACCCGTTCCGTGACATGAAGAACCGCCCGGAGGGCGGCCGCGGCACGAACATCCTCATCGTCGGCACGGACGGCCGGGACAAGATCACCGCGGAGGAGCGGAAGAAGTACCGCCTCGGCGGCGCGCCCTGCAACTGCACGGACACGATCATGCTGGTGCACGTCTCGCAGGACCGGGAGCGGGCCAGCGTCGTCAGTCTCCCCCGGGACAGCTACGCGAAGCTCCCCGCGCACACCGACACCACCACCGGCAAGCGCCACGAGCCGCACCCGGTGAAGCTGAACGCCGCGTACGCGGAGGGCGGTCCCGCCCTGACCGTGCGGACGGTCGAGCACATGACCGAGGTGAAGATCCACCACTATCTCGAGGTGGACTTCACCAGCTTCATGAAGACGGTGGACGTGGTCGGCGGTGTGGAGATCTGCACGGCGCGGCCCATGAAGGACTCGTACACCGGCCTCGACCTGCCGGTCGGCACCCATGAGCTCAACGGCGGCCAGGCGCTGCAGTACGTGCGGTCGCGCCATATCGACGGCGCCGCCGACCTGGGCAGGATGCAGCGCCAGCAGCGCTTCCTCGCGGCTCTCGTCGACCGTGCGACCAGCGGCGGTGTGCTGCTCAACCCGGTGAAGTTCCGGAAGGTCACCTCGACCGTGCTCGGCGCGGTCCGTGCGGACAAAGGATTCGGCACCCGCGAGATGCTCGCTCTCGGCAAGGCCATGAGGAGCTTCTCCCCGGCCTCGTCCGAGTTCACGTCCGTACCGGTCGGTGACGTCAACTTCCATGTCAAGGGCGTCGGTTCCACCGTGAAGTGGGACGACGCCAAGGCGAAGAAGCTCTTCGAGCTGCTGCGCCGGGACAAGCCCCTCGCGCCGCACCGCCCGAAGCGTCCCAAGGCCACCGCCGTCGACGTCGACCCGAAGCAGATCCGGGTGCAGGTCTACAACGGGACGCACGTCACAGGGCTCGGGGACACGGTCGACGAGGCGCTGCACGGCATGGGCTTCGACACCACCCGCGCCCCGCGGAACGGCGGCAGCGGGCAGGTGAAGCGGACCTATGTGATGTACGACCCACGCTGGGACCGCTCGGCGAAGTCGCTCCATGCCGCGCTGCCGGGCTCGGAACTGCGCCCGGTGAAGGACCAGGGCGCCACGCTGAAGGTGATGGCGGGCGAGGACTACAAGGGTGTCGCGGCCGTACGGGCCCGCGAGACGCACCGCGGGGAGTTCGGCGCGGTGACGGGCGACCAGGTCGTCTGCCCCTGAGCGGCGGGCGACCGGGTCCGGGTCCAGGTCGTCTGCCCCTGAGCGGCGGGCGACCGGGTCCGGGTCCAGGTCGTCTGCCCCTGAGCGACGGGCGACCAGGTCCAGGTCCAGGTCGTCCGCCGGTGAGCGACGGGCGACCAGGTCCAGGTTCAGGTCGTCTGCCCCTGACCACCAGGCGGGGTCAGTCCCCCATGCCCTCGGCGGTGCGCTTCTCCCGCAGCTCCCGGATCGCCCGGCGCCTGGCCAGCCGGTGCGTGCGCCGGATCTGCGCCTCCTGGTAACGCCGCTGGTCCCGCTCCGTCTCGGGCAGCACCGGCGGTACGGGACGGGGCTTGCCGTCCGCGTCCACCGCCGCGAAGACGAGGTACGCGCTGCCGACCTGTGTCGCCGGCGTGGACTCGTTCCAACGCTCGGCCAGGACCCGTACACCGACCTCCATCGACGACCGGCCCGTCCAGTTGACCTGTGCCTTCACATGGACCAGGTCGCCCACCCTGACCGGCTCGAGGAACACCATCTCGTCCATCGAGGCGGTGACCGCCGGCCCGCCCGAGTGCCGGCCCGCGACCGCTCCGGCGGCGTCGTCCACCAGTTTCATGATCACGCCGCCGTGCACGGTACCGAGGAGGTTCGTGTCACTGCCGGTCATGATATGGCTCAGGGTGGTACGGGATGCCGAAGTGGGCTTGCCCGGAATTTCATCCGCCGGGCGGGGGGCCTGATCTGTCATACCGTCCACCTTATGCCGGGCCATGAATGCATCAGCTTCGCTACAGCCCTGGTCCGATTCCCCACCCGCCCTGTCTGGGCGGGCCTCCCGACCGGCACACTGTTCGCCATGAATGACTGGCCCGAGGGATGGCCCGCCAACGGCGGCAACGGCGACGCACGCGGCTACGGGCGCGGCAGCGCCGGTGCACAGCCGGAGAGCGCGCGTGTCATGCGCCACGTCCAGCGACCTGCCGCGCCCCCGCACGGCGGTGTCCCCCCGCAGCAGCGCTACGACCAGGGCCAGGGCCATGCGGAGCCCGGGTACGACAGCGGTTACAACACCGGCCAGGTCTACGGCGGCGGTGACCGCGGCCACATCCCTCCGCAGGGCGGTGCCCCCTACCGGCAGCCGGGCCCGGCGCCCGACTGGCGGCGCCGGCTCAAGGTCGGCTCGGTCGTCGTCCTGGTGGCGGTGCTCGGCACGACCATCGGCACGTACTTCTGGGCAGACTCCAAGGTGCGGCGCGAGGTCGACCTCTCCAAGGTCATCGAGCGCCCGGCGGAGGGTGACTGCACCACGTATCTGATCGTCGGCTCGGACAGCCGCGAGGGCCTGTCGGCCGATGACAAGAAGCGCCTGCGCACCGGCTCCGCCGAGGGCAAGCGCACCGACTCCATGATGATCCTCGCCAAGTGCGGCAGCGGGAACACGATGGTGTCGCTCCCACGTGACTCGGACGTCGAGATACCGACGTTCGTCGGATCGGAGTCCGGCAAGACGTTCCAGGGCACCGGCCGCCGGGTCAAGCTCAACGCCGCGTACGCGGAGGACGGTCCGGAGCTACTGGTCCGCACGGTCGAACACAACACGGGCCTGCGCATCGACCACTACGCGGAGATCGGCTTCGCCGGCTTCGCGAACATCGTGGACGCGCTCGGCGGTGTCGAGATGAACATCGAGAAGGGCTTCAAGGACAAGAAGTCCGGCGCCGATTTCAAGGCGGGCAAGCAGACCCTCGACGGCGAGCAGGCGCTGGCCTTCGTCCGTACCCGCTACGCGTTCGCGGGCAGCGACCTGGACCGGACGAAGAACCAGCAGAAGTTCCTCTCGACGCTGGCCAACCAGGCCGCGACCCCGGGCACGATCCTCAACCCGTTCAAGCTGTACCCGACGCTGGGCGCGGGGCTCGACACCCTGATCGTCGACAAGGACATGTCCCTGTGGGACCTGGGGTCGATGTTCTTCGCGATGAAGGGCGTCAGCAGCGGCGACGGCACGTCGATGAACATCCCGATCTCCGGCAGCCGCGGCGGCAACCTCGTCTGGGACAAGGCGAAGGTGCAGCAGCTGGTGAAGCAGATCCAGAACGACGAGAAGGTCACCGTCACGGCCAAGTGACGGACGGACGGACGGCGGTACGCGCGCCCCGGCCTCGCCGGGGCGCGCGTACTCGGGTCAGCTTCCGGACGCGTACGTCACGAAGTCCGTCCACGCGGTGGGCGTGAAGCCGAGCTGGGGGCCGGGCACGGTCTTGGAGTCGCGTACGTGGACCGTGGCGGGGGCCGACGCAACCTCGACGCAATCAGGGCCGTCGTTGCTGCTGTAGCTGCTCTTGACCCAGGTCAGCCCGGAAGGAGATCCGGCTGAGGGCTTGACGTTCATGTCTCTCCCAGAAGTTTCTCGATGAAGGTCCGCGACAGCCGAGGCGTGAGCGCCTGGGCCCGGATCATGCCGTATCGCATCTCAAGGATCTGGACCTCCTTGGGCTCGGTGATCAGACGGCTGGTGAGCTGGACCTCGTTGTGCCCCACAGCCGTGCCGTCGCTCAGCTTAAGCACCCGATGTGAGCCAGCCAGTCCCGCGTGTTCCTCCGTCTCCGTCGGCATGACCTGGATCTCAACGTGCCTCAACGCCCCTAATTCCAGCAGGCGTTCGAGCTGTCGGCGCAACACCATTCTGCCCCCGGTCGGCCGCCTCAGCAGCGCCTCTTCCTGGACGAACGTCAGCAGCGGGGCGGGCTGCCGCTCGAAGACGGACTGCCGGGCCATGCGAGCCGCGACCAGGCGCTCGACCTGGTCCTCGCTGAAGGCAGGCCGCCGCTCCCCGTACAGCGCACGGGCGTACTCCTCCGTCTGCAACAGGCCGTGAATGTTGTCGCTGCCGTACGCGCCCATCTCGACGGCATCCGCCTCCAGCCTCGCCAGGTCCCGGACCTTCTTCGGGTACCTCGCCTCCGCGACGTCCTTCTTCATCGCGGCCAGCTTGCCGCCCGCGCTCAGGACTTCGTCCGCCCTGTCCAGGAACTCCGGCTTGGGGATGCGCTTGCCCGCCTCGACCTTGTAGACCTGGTTCTCGCCGTAACCGATTGCCGCGCCCAGCTCCGCCGCCCGCATGCCCGCCGCTTCGCGCCAAAGCCGGACCTGGCGGCCGACCGCCGCGATCACCGCTCCGGAGTCGTCGTCCTCCAGGGCGATGTCCTGGTCCGGTTCGTCCGTGCCCTCCGTCATACGCAATCCGCCTCCGCCCGTACCTGTACTACGACTTGGCCGACGTCGTATCGGATGGACAGGCCCGTACACCGCGAGGACAGTCACTGTCCGTACACGCGTCGCTCTGTTCAGCGTAAGCGCGAACCGGCCACGCTGAGTCACGTGAATCAGGAAATCACTCGAACCGAACCTTCCGCTCCTGCTCGCCAGTTCACCGTGCTGCTCTCCCCCACCCGCCGGGGTGCCCGGCTGGCGCGGTTGCTGACCACCGCCCAGCTGGGCTCCTGGGGCCTGCCGTCCGAGTCGGCCGCGCAGATCGTCGCCGAGCTGGCGACCAACGCGGCGGTCCACGGGCGTGTTCCGGGCCGGGACTTCCGGCTGGAACTCGCCGTCGAGGCCTGCGGCAAGCGGCTACGCATCGCGGTCAGCGACACCCGTGGCGACCGTCTGCCCCGCGCCTCCACTCATGCCGCCGACGATTCCGAGTGCGGACGCGGTCTGGTGATCGTCGAGGCGCTCGCCGACCGGTGGGGTGTGGCGCTCGGGCCCGTGCCCCGGAAGACCGTCTGGGCCGAGCTGGATCTCGCTCCGTGACTGGTGGGACCGGGTCGCGGGGACACGCGACCCGGCTGTGTGCGACGCGGGTCCGCGCGATGCAAAAGCTTTAAAGAACGCTTGAAAGAAACGGGAGAAACCACCCACCCCACCCGACCCCTCCTCCATCACTCTCCCGGGTGACATTGGCCAATCGGGCTGGCTTTCGGGCCGGTTGGCGGGCATATGCTCGCCGCGACAACACCAGACATGCGACGGCCCCCGGCCGGGACTGCAATCCCGATCGAGGGCCTGACCACGAGGAAGTTCGGAGCTTCCCGATGGATACCCAGCAGGTTAGCGCGCCCTCGCGCGCCTCGTCCCGCGTTCCCGGTCGCGCCACCGCTTTCGGTGTGATCCATGTGAACTCGATCCACACCACACGCTTCACGATCGTCGGCAACCACCTCGCCCAGCACGGGCAGTTGTCGCTCACCGCGATCGGGCTGGCCGTGCACATCCAGTCGCTGCCCGAGGGGGCGAAGGTCGGCATCAAGGTGCTCGCCGACCGCTTCCCGGAGAGCGAGGCCAGGATCGCGGCGGCGCTGCGCGAGCTGGAGGAGCACAGCTACCTGGCGCGCACGCTGGAGCGCCTGCCCGGCGGCAAGCTCGTGACGCGCACGATCTCGTACAACCACCCGGAGGCGGCGGCCGCCACCGCCACTCCAGCTCCAGCTCCAGCTCCGGCTCCGGCGCCGTGCCCGCCTTCCGTACGGGAGGGGGAACCGGAGCCGGCGGCGCCGGGGCCCGCACCCGAACCGGCCCCCGCCCCCGCACCTCCGCCCGCGCGCCCGCCGCTCCCCCAGCCGCAGAGCGCCGACCTGGAGCGCCACCGCGTCGCCGCCGACCTCCTCGCCGGCCTGCGCCGCGACGAGCCCCGGCTGTTCCTCGGCGAGCGGGACGTCCGCCGCCTGGCCCCGGCCGTCGCCGCCTGGCTGGAGCGCGAGGCCACCCCGGACGCCGTCCGCCACGCCCTCACCAGCGACCTCCCCGAACACCTCAAGCAGCCGGCCGGCCTGCTCGCGCACCGCCTCACCGCGCTCCTCCCACCACCGCTCCCCGATCTCCCCGCGCCGGAAGTCATCCACCCCCTCCAGGACTGCCAGGGCACCTGCACACGCGTCTTTCGCGCCCCGGAACCAGGCCTCTGCCGCGACTGCCGCATGGAAGCCCAGACCAAGGCCGACGCCGAAGCCGAACCCTCAGGTGAGCCCCGAACCGAGGTGGCCTGACCGGCCCAGGGCTCCCCACCCCACGCCCGCACACACCGGAGGACCTGTGAACGAAGACATCGAGACCGCCCGCGCGCACCAGCGCACCAAGGTCTACGACGAACTCGCCGACCTCGCCGACCGGCTCCAGTTGCTGGTACGCCTGCCGAAGAGCGTCGACGCGCACGTCGGCTCGGCCCTGCACGCGGTCCGCTTCGCCGTCACCATGCTCTGGCCCACCACCCCGGGCTCTCCACCACCCGGCTACCGCCACGACAGCGAGTACCTGCTCACCCTCGCCGCACAGTGGCGGGAAGCAGCCCTGGAAACCGGCGAGTTCGCCCCCGAACCCCCGCCCCTGCGCCTGGTCGGCGACACCGCCCCACCCGCCTGACACCCCACCGCCCTGGAGTTCGGACGACACCGCCGCCCGGTGCGGGAGGGCTCACGCGTACGACGCGACAGGACGGCAGGCCCCCTTCCCAAGAACACGACAAAACGGTCCCCGTGCTGCCCCCAACCGTGCATACTCGTCGTTCCGGGCCTCGGCACTGGCTGCGCGGCCCGCTGAAGAACAGCGAGGGGGGTCGCGTGTTCACCGAAGACAGCCGACTGGTGAAAGTCGCCGTGCTCGGCAGCCGTACGTCCGACCAGCCGGTGATCCTTCCCCAGGAGCACGACGACGCCATGCTGTTGAAGCGGCGCCACGGCACGGACGCCTTCTGGTGCGGGATGCTGCTCGGCGGCTGCGGCAACATCCTGACCGTGCGGGTGTGCCACCGCAGTGTCAGCCACTTCGCGCACCGGCCCGGGGACCGGTGCGTGCGGCGATTCACCGGCGAGAACAGTGGGGATCACCTGTATCTCCGGCGTGGGGTGCGCCGCTGGCTGGAGGCGTGCGGGCTCGACCACCGGCTCGAACTGAGCAAGCAGATCGACGGCGACTGGACGTACCTGGACGCCTTCCTCCCCGCCCCCGGGCTGAAGCTGCGCTTCTACTGCCCCTACGCCGGGTCGTCCCTGCCGCGCGCCGCGGCGGACTTCGCGATCAGCGGCGGCTACGACGACGTGCTCCTCGGGGAGCACACCCCGGCGCCCCGCGAACTCCTCGCCCGGCGCGGGTACGCCCTGCGGTTTCGCATGGTCAGCAACCGGAACGACGGTCTGTTGCAGCGACGCGTCCAGATCGGCACCGAGTTACCCGGACGCCGTGTCACATGGCAGGACCTCGACACCTGCTGGATCACGTCAGCCGGCCTGATGACACCGGCCTCCCGCCAGGCCGCCCCACCCGGAACACCCGTCGCGCGCTACTGCCAGAAGACCCCGTACCGCCCCGAGCCGCAGGAGAGCACGGCGAACGGCGCACGCCACCCGCGCCGGCCCGCGACCCCGGCGACCCCGGCAACGCCCATCCAGGAGGCCGCCTTCGTGGTGCGGGACTACCTGGAGTACTGCGCCGCGCACCGGGAGACCACGACCTGGCGCGACTTGGCAAAGATCACCGGGCTCGACCTCCACACCTTTGCCCCCTCCCGTTGCCAGACACTGCTCAGGATGGTGGACGCCGCGACCCGCCCGGCGGAACCGCTGCTGTCCGCCCTGATCCGCAGGGACAACGGCTACGCCCTTCCGTACTTCCGTGACCACGCGAGGTCACTCGGCCGCCTCGTGCCCGGCGGACACGCCGGGGACGAGTGGTGCGCCCAGCAGACACGGAGGCTCTTCTCGGCGCACCATGGGTCACCGCAGGGCGGTGACCGCAATCGACAGGAGGCGATCCGGCGCGACACAGCGCTCATGAAGAGGCTTCTGGCCACGGCACACGACCTGCTGGACGTCGCGGGCGAGGAGGATCGGCGGAAGCTGACGAACGCGATCGAGCAGGCCCGGTCCTGGGAGAAGCAATGGCACGAGGCCGGACGGCGCGGAGTCGCCTACCGCGCCTGGAAGGCCCAAGACCAGCAGAGGGAGTTGAGCAAGCGGATCACCGCTCTGGAACAGTCGGTCCGGCGGGGTGACACGCTCCTACGGGAGCTGCGGCGCCATCTGGTCACGGTGGCACACCGTCGTGGCACGGTCACCGTCGCCGACCTGTTCGGCCCACAGGGCGCCGTGGCGACGAAACTCCCGCCCGCCGGACTCCTCCGTACCCTCGTGCGGGCCGAGGGCAAGGTGACGGACGACGTGCCGATCCTGAGTGCCCTGATCACTACCCAGGCGGGCGATCCCCCGACCGAAGCCCGGGACATCCTCGCCCGACTGGGGTTCGTCCGACCCGTGTCCAACCAGGTACTGGCGATCGTCTGGCGGCAGGAGCAGCAACGCGCCTGGGCAGCCCACGGCACGCCGCCGACGGAGATGCCACCACGCCGCATCCCGCGGGCATCGGCGACCAGAAGGTCGTGATCGAGTCCATCGGACCAGGGCGCCCTGACATCGCCGAAGAGGCTACTTGCGATGAGCGATTATCTCGCGTACGTCGTTCAGCCAGCGCCGCAAGGAGACGCCCTTTGGCGGACTGATACGCAGACCGAGTGTCCGGCTGGCTTCACGCAGAGAATTATCGTCTGAATTCATGGCCAGAAAATCCTGGATCTCTGTGATGACGCTGCGCAGGTCGGTCTCTGAAACGCCATCAAGATAATCATCGACCGCCTCCCTGTGCGAAACGTACTCAGTCTCGAAATCTTGATGGAAATAGGCGCTCAGGAAGTGTGACAGTTCAGGGAAGCGCCCCTTCCACTCCCAAGCCGTCTGGGGCGTGACCAGGGTCGGCCGCTCGGGTGCCTCAAGAAAATGAGCCACATGCTGACGGACGAGGAGAAGGCATGCCTCTACCACCGAGTACCTGCTCGGACTCGCCGCACGAGGCGCGAAGGTCCAAGGCTGACAGAGGGGAGGGCAGTACCCAGGTTGAAGAATCAAGGTCAAGCCTCCAGGGAGTCCTCGGAGTCGTCCTTGCTCTCGGCCATCACTCTTCCGCCGACGAAGGCCACGGCCAGGGCCGCCAGCACCCCCGCGCCGGCGAGCGTCTTGCCAAGGGTCCCGTCCAGGAACTTCTTGTTCTCGCTGTCCTTCTGCGACTGCTGTCTGCCGGTCTCCTGGATCCGCTCGAGGAGGTACATCCGCTGCTCCCACGTCAGGTCACCCTTGTCGAGTTCCCCGGAGAGGATCTCCCTGATCTCCCGGAAGGCCTGGTGCACATGCTCCTGGCTCCGCTCGTTGGCCGTGAGCGTGGACTCGTGCGCTTTCTGCATCATGTCCACGGCGTTCTTGGCGAAGTCCTTGAACGCGGGGAACTGCTCGACGATCTTCAGAGCCACCTCGGTGCTCATGTCGGGCATCATGGCCACGAATCGGACCATCTTGTCCTTGGAGAGGTGCCTCCAGGAATCGATCCCCAGCGCCTTCTTGATCTGGTCTTCGTTCTTGTAGCGCATGCCGTTGCTCCGCCCCGCCCTTGTGGTGTCAGTCGAACGTCCAGCCCTGTGCACACAACGCAGCCTGCCACCGTTCACGGACCGGACGGGCCCACTCTGCCTCGGCGCCGAGGGCGTACGCGATCAGACCGTCGATGTGATTGACCATGCCCGCCAGCGAGGCGAAGTCGCGGTGCTGCTGGTGGGACCGGAGCCCGAACTTCTCGATGCCGTACAGGTGGCCGCGGAGCCGTGCCTTGAAGTCCGGGGTGAGACGCAGGGCGTCTCCGTCGACCAGGAGCCCGAGCACGGCCCTGCGGGCGCCCGGCGGGACGACACGGGTCTTGCGGGTGTTGACGGTGAAGCGGAACCCCTGCACGGTGTGGCTGAACTCCCTGAGCAGCGCGACCGCCGCAGACCGGGAGAACGGGGTGGTCCCGCCCGAGAAAACCATGTCGTCCGAGTACCGGGGGTAGACGAGGCCTGAACTTTCCCCGTGATGCTGGACACTCGTTGCTTACGCTGCGAGGGCGTGTTGTTGCTCGTGTCGCTGTCGGATCTCCAGCGGGGTGAGGTAGCCCCAGACTGGATGCTTCCGCAGCCGTCTGCGGTTGTAGAAGGTCTCGATGAAGGCGAAGACATCCGCGCGGGCAGCGGTCCGGTCGGGCCAGCGGCGGGTGCCGATCTCCTCTTTGAGCAGTGCGAAGAAGCTTTCGGCGGCGGCATTGAGCCCTTTCCAACTTGCAGCAGCAGCGAGCCGGTTGGGCTGACAACGTGGTGAAGCCCCTGGTAGATGGGTTTTCGACCAAGAGAACCGTCTCCACCAGAGGCTTCGCATGCTTGTCTACCCGTCGGGCGTCGACGTGTCCAGCTCTGCCCTGCGCTTCCTGTCCGCCCGTCTGCGGCAGCACCGTCGCGCGATCGGCTCCCGCTGGAGGCGTCTGAACCCCGGCCGCCAGGCCCTGCTCGCACTCGCCCACCTGCGGATGGGACACACGTATGCCCAGCTCGCGGCCGGATTCGGTATCGGAACCACGACCGCCTACCGGTATGCCACCGAGGCTGTCGAACTCCTGGCAGGTCTCGCGCCCACCCTGGCCGAAGCGATCCGGGTCGCGTCGACGAAGGCGTTCGTGATCCTCGACGGCACACTCCTGCCGATCGACCGCATCGCCGCGGACCGGCCCTTCTACTCCGGGAAACACAAGAAGCACGGGATGAACCTGCAGGTCCTCACGGATCCCTTCGGCCGGCTGCTGTGGGCCTCGCCGGCCCTGCCCGGCGCCGTCCACGATGTCCGCGCGGCCCGCGAGCACGGCATCGTCGACGCCCTTGCCGCAGCCGACATCAAGTGCTGGGCGGACAAGGCATATCGGGGTTCCGGCGGAAACGTCCGCACTCCCTACTGGGGCCGCTGGGAAACCCTCTCCGCCGGTCAGAAGGCCGTCAACCGGTCCCACGCGAAGATCCGCGCACTCGTCGAGCAGGCCATGGCCACCCTCAAAGCCTGGCGGCTCCTCCGCAGGCTCCGGTGCTCGACCACCCGCATCACCAGCCTCGTCCAGGCCGTCCTCGTCCTGCATCTGGCCAGCTCAGAGTGAGGATGGAAAAGGCTCATTGTCGTAGCACGAGCCGGTTCGGCCCATGCCCTGCCGTAGCCCCAACCTGCTTATTCTCCGGCGGAGTTCGTCAGAGGTGTACTCCGATCCGCGGTCCGAGTGCACGATGCAGCCGGGCTGGAGCCGGCCACGTCCGGCGGCCATTGCCAGTGCGTCGACCACCAGGGGTGAGCGGTGGTGGTCGGCCATCGAGTAGCCGACGATCTCGCGGGTCGCCAGGTCCAGCCAGGTCGCCAGATACAGCCAGCCCTCGTCGGTGGGGATGTAGGTGATGTCACCGACCAGTTTCCTGCCCGGGGCGTCGGCCGTGAAGTCGCGGCCGATCAGGTCGTGAGCGGGCACCGCCTTCTTCGCCGGACGGGTCAGCGACCGGCGCTTGCGCCGGGTGACCCCGGCGATGTCGCGCTCACGCATGATCCGCTCCACCCGCTTGCGGTTGACCCGCCGGTCCAGCCTGCGCAGTTCGGCATGGACGCGCGGCACCCCGTAGGTGCACCGGGAGGCGATGTGCAAGACGCTGATCTCGTGGGCCAGGGCGTCGTCGGCGGCCCGGCGGGCGGCGCGGGCCTGCTCGCCGGCCATCCAGGCGTAGAAGGAGGAGCGGGCCACCTTCAGCAGCCGGCACAGCAGAGCGACTGGGTGGGTGGTCTTCTCCGCCTCGATGAACGCGTACACGTCGTTCATCGATCGCTCTCCTTCGCGAAGAAGACCGCCGCTTTTCGCAGCACCTCGATCGTCTCGGCCTGCTCACGGTTTGCCGCCGCAGCCGACGCAGTTCCTCCCGCTCCGCGCTCGTCAGCTCGCCCGGCGCCCCCTGCCCGCGGTCGATCGTGTCCTGCTTGACCCAGTTCCGCAGACCCTCGGCGCTGACCCCGATCTCCCGGGCCACCTCGGTGACGGTCCTGCCGGAGGAGCGGACCAGCGCGACCGCGTCGCGCTTGAACTCCTCCGAGTACCGTCTGCTGCGGTTGCTCTTGCTTCCCACCTGGCACTACTTCCTCTGGAACCTCACGTCCCAGTCTCCAGGTGTCCAACATCAAGGGGAAGCTTCAGTCGCCGAGTGCCCCCAGAACTCGTTCGCCGTTCGCCTGGGAGGTGCGTCGTGCCTGCCACCAGCCATGAGCGAAGTCAGGGGCGCTGCAGAGCCCGTCGGTAGAGGCGTTCAGCAACGCCAGTTGCCGCGCTGCCGCACTGGTCGGGTCTACGTCTTCAGGGTGGTGCCAGGCCGGCGGTCGAGACCCATGGCGTGCACCGTCGGCTGTCATCAGCTCCCGTAGTCCTCCACATAGGTCGCGATCAGCTCAAGCAAGGCGTCGGCCCGGTGCCGGTCCTCGCGCTGGGCGCGCAGGGTCTCGTCAGCGGCTCGGAGACGGGCCACGGCGGCCGGCTCACCATCCACCAGGTCGTCGACCACCGGCGTAGTGACCAGGTCCAGGCACTCGGTGAGCAGCCGACGGGTGGCAGGCGACGGCGGGTTGGGGTCCGGGTCGGCATACGCGGTGGTCAAGTACCGCGCGGGATCGGTGAGGCTCCAGCCGACGACGGCGCCGCGCTGGACGAGGAGCGCCACATCGGGAGCGATGCCGACGCGGGCCTCCAACGGCTCGTCCATGACGCCGAGGTCACGCAGACAGGTCAACATGGCGTCCCCGGGGGCGCGGCACAGCACCGTGCACCTCTCATGGCGGAAATCCCGGGCCTCATCGGCTCGGATTCCACCCGGGCGTACCTCAGGTGTGAGGGGCAGGCGGGCGACTTCCTTGGCGGAGGCGGACTCTTCCGGCCAGTGGAATTCTGCCCCGACCAGCACTCGGTCGGTCTTGTCGAACCGGATGACGTCAGGCGCGTCCCACAGCCATTCCTGACTACCGAAGCTGGCCAAAAGGAACCGCTCACGCTCGTTCACGTCCGCGTAGTCCATGAGGCGCACGGAACCGCCTGTGAAGCGAGGGATGATCCGCAGCGGATCGCCTGTCACCGTTGCGCGCCAGTCGCCGTCGAACGACAGATCTGTGGTCATTCCTGCCTCATCCCACCGCCTGATGTGACCGCCGTCACGAGCTGCCGTAGTCCTCGACCAGGTCCCCGATGAGCGCGAGGAGGGCATCGGCCCGGTGACGGTCCTCACGCTGGTTACGCAGTGCCTCGTCGAGTGCGCGGAGCCGGGCCAGGGCGGCCGGGTCCCGGTCCCTCACCTCGTCGAGAAGCGGTGTGGTGGTCAAGTCAAGGCTTTCGGTGAACAGCAGCCGGGTGGCCGGGGTGGCGGGAGCCGGGTCGGGAGCGGCGAAACCCGTGGTCAGGTACCGAACCGGGTCGGTCAGGCTCCAGCCGACGACGGTGCCGTGCTGGACGAGGAGCGCCACGTCGGGGGCGATACCGATGCGGGCTTCCAACGGCTCGTCCAGGACATCGAGATCACGCAGACAGGTCAGCACGGTGTCTCCAGGGGCGCGGCAGAGCTCCGTGGTCACCTCCAGGCGGAAGTCCCGGACCTCGTCCGCGCGAAGGCCGCCCGGATGGACTGGGGGTGTGGCGGGAACGCGGGCGGCGTCCTCGGCATCGACGGCCTCATAGGGCAACTGAAACTGGGCGCCGACCAGTTCCCGGCCGGACGGGTCGAACCGGACCTCGTCAGGCGTGTCCCACAGCCAGTCCTGGCTGCCGAAGGTGTCCAACTGGAACCGCTCGTGTTCCTTCACGTCCGTGTATGTCGCGACGCGCACACACTGGCCCGCGAAGTCGAAGCGCGGGGTGATGCGCAGGGGTTCACCCGTAACTGTCGCGGTCCAGTCGTCGTCGAGGGTGAGTCTCATGGTGAATGCCGCCTCATCGGATCTGTACGGCCGGAGCCATGTAGCCGTTCTTGGCCGGAATCCTGCCTTCCACGACGTCGGTGTGGGTAATCGGCCCACCAGGGTCAGTGGGCAGGCCGCCGAGCGCCTTCACCCCGGATTCGCCCTTGATACCCGAAGGGCCGTATGCCGTGATGGCGTTGCCCGCTCCGGCACCGCCTCCCTTCGTCACCACGATGTCCTCCCCCTGCCGGAAGATCAGGTTTCCGCTGTTCGCCGTCGAGTGGTACACCGCGTCGGGGTTCTTCAGGATCTCCAGGACCCGTTCGTCACTGAAGCCGTGCTTAGTGTCCCCGTGGTAGTCGCCGCCCTTCTTCCACTTGTCTTCCTGTGCCCTCTGGATGACCTCGTCCGTGGTTTTGTGGGCGTCCTCCCTGGCCTTCGCGGCCTTCTCCTCCTTCGTGTACTTGGGCATCAGGCCCAGCGGGTCGCACCCGCTGTACGGGTTGTCCACGTACGCGACCGGATTCGGCGCGGGAGCCAGGCCCAGCGGGTCCGGGGAGGTGTAGCGGCCGGTTTCGGGGTCGTAGTGGCGGAACAGGTTGTAGTGGAGCCCCGTCTCGGGGTCGTAGTACTGGCCGGGGAAGCGCAGCGGCGTGTACGTGCTGCTGTCGCGGGCCCAGGCGGTGGTTCCCCAGAGGGTGGAGCGGGACCGCCAGGCGATGTCGCCGGACTCGTCGACCAGTTCGGTGGGCGTGCCGATGAGGTCCGTGGCGATGGCGAAGAACCGGCGGTCGATCTCCTCCTGCCGGCCGTCGGCGCCGAGGATGCGCTCGGTCTGGGCCAGGGGGACGACGTCCCGGTGGTCCCAGGTGAGGGCGATCGTGTGCGGGTGATCGGGCCGGTGGGTGGTCTGTTCGCACAGGGTGAGACCGTCCCAGGTGAACCGGGTCTCCTCGACCACGCTCTCGCCGTCGGACGCCAGGCGCTGTTTCGCGGTGCGGCGGCCCAGGGGGTCGTAGCGGTAGCGCCACCGTGTTCCGTCGGGGGTGGTAACCGAGGTCAGGCGGTTCTCGGTGTCCCACTCGTAGCGCCAGGTGTCGGGCTTGCGGGAGAGGCGGGTCTTCTGCCGCAGGGTGATCCGGCCGAGTGCGTCGTGTTCGAAGCGCACGTCGCCGGCGCGGGTGATCGAGGTTCCGGTGTAGGCGCGTTCTCCGGTGGCCTCGTTGCCCGGGTGACGGGACGGCCAGGACGCCGAGGTCTGGTTGCCGGTGTCGTCGTAGGCGTACCGCTCCGTCCAGCCCCGGGCGTGGACGGCGGTGACCCGGCCGGCCTGGTCGAGATCGAAGGTGCGGGTGCCCGACAGCCGGTCCGTCACGGAGGTCGGGTGGCCGTCGGCGCGGTAGGTGTAGGCCCGGCTGTTGACGGCGCGCGCTCCGGCGGTGATGTGCTGCTCGGCGAGCCGTCCGGCCTCGTCCCAGGCGGAGGTCACGGTGATCGCGTCGCCGAAGACGCGGGCGAGTTCCCGGCCGGCGGCGTCGTGGGTGAAGTCGACGCGGCGACCGCCGGTGGTCAGGCGTTCGGGCATGCCTCCGGCGTCGTAGGCGTAGGAGGTGACATGGCCGGTGGGTGTGGTGCGGCGCTTGCGGCGACCCAGGGCGTCGTAGGCGTAGACGACGGGACGGCCGTCGACCAGTTCGGCCTTGACCTTGCCCCGGCGGTCGTACTGGTAGCGCAGCTCGCTGTCCGGTCCGGCTGCCTCCAGCAGGCGTCCGGCCCGGTCGTATGCGTAGGTCGTCGCCCGGCCGTCGACGTCCTTGCGGATCACCTGGCCGAGCCGGTCGCGCTCGAACGAGATGGTGCCGCCGAGCGCGTCGGTCCGTGCGGCGAGCCGGCCTGCGGCGTCCACCCGGTAGGTGAGGGTGCGTCCGTCGAAGTCGGTCTCGGAGACGATGTTGCCGGCGGCGTCGTACTCGTAGTCCCAGGTCAGCCCCTGCGGGTCGGTGACGCGGGTGAGGCGCAGGTCCGCGTCGTGCTCGAACTCGTGGCGGACGCCGTCGGGCCGGGTGCGCGCGAGAGGCAGGTCGAAGTGGGTGTACTCGAAGCGGGTGACGCCGCCGGACGCGTCGGTGTGGCCGAGGCAGTTGCCCTCGCCGTCGTAGGTCCAGGACTCGGCGGAGCCGTCGGGGCCGGTGCGGCGGGCGAGCTGCCCGTCGGCGTTCCACTCGAGGTGCGTCGCCCCTCCCACCGGGTCGATCGTGCGGACGGGGCGGCCGAGGGCGTCGCGCTCCGTGCGGCTGACGTCGCCGGACGGGCCGGTCACCTCCACGGGCAGCCCCGCCGCGTCGCACACCACCCGCGTCGTGGCCCCGAGGGCGTCGGTGACGGAGGTGAGCCGGCCGGCGTGGTCGTAGGTGTAACGAGTGGTGGAGCCGGCCTGGTCGGTGACTGCCGTGCGGTTGCCGCGTTCGTCGTACTCATGAAGCACCCGGGTGCCGTCCGGCCCGACGACCTCCACCGGCAGACCGAACGGGCCGCGTACGGTGTGCAGTTCGCTGCCGTCCGGGCGGGTGGCCGATACGAGCCGCCCGTCCTCGTCGTAGGAGAAGACGGTGGTGAGGCCCAGCGGGTCGGTCCGGGACTGGAGATTGCCGCGCTGGTCGTAGGTGAACCGGGTGGTGTGGCCGAGGGGATCGGTGAGCGCCAGCAGACGGCAGCGGGGGCCGAACAGATGGCGGGTCGCGTGCCCGTCGGCGGTCGTGAGCGTGGTCGTGCGGTGGCCCGTCTCGGGGTCCGGTTCGGTGTAGGACAGGGATATCTGGACGTGGCCGGCCTCGCCGCCCTCTGCCACGACGCGGTCGCGGTCGTCGTAGACGTAGTCGTAGCGGCTGGCGTTGGAGTCGATCCAGGCGGTGACGCGGCGCCGGTCGTCGTAGACGAAGGTGGTGGTGGCCCCGGAAGGCTTGGTGACGGCGGTGAGGTTCCCGTCCTCGTAGCCGTAGCTCATCAGGGGGAGGTCCGCGCCGCCCTCACCCCCGCCTGCCAGGGAAAGAGCAGTGATCAGGCCGTCGGCGACGGACAGCTTCACCTGGTGGCCCGCCGAGTGGACCAGGGCCGTCGGCAGCCCGTCCTCGGTGCGGTCGACGGTGATGGAGTGACCGTTGCGTTCGGTGACGGCGGACAGCCAGGCGCGGCCGTCACCCCCGGGGTCGCTGTCGGACGGGGCGGTGAAGTGGAAGGTCAGGCCGCTGTCGAGGGCGGTGACGGTGTAGTCGCCGTTGCCGTCGCGGGCCAGCAGCGTGCGGGCGGTGCCCGTCTCCGGGCGGGTGGGAGCGCCGGGTACCGGGTGCGGGTAGGTGATCAGGAGCCCCTCGGCGGTGACGTGGACCACGCCGACCGCGTCGATCTCCAGCCGCTCGTCGACCGTGGACGTCCAGGCGGGCCCCAGGAAGCGGCCCACCGCACAACCGGACTCCGTACGGCGGGTGAAGACCAGCGGCAGGATGCCGGGCACCTCGACGTCCGTCTGGGGGAGGAACATCCGGCCCGTGGCGAGGTCCACCGGGTCACCGCCCGCGGTGCGGTCGCCGTCCGGTGTGTTGTGGGTGCCGTCCGGAGTGTTGTCGGCCAGCCTGCGCGCCTTCGCGGCGTCGGCGGCGTTCTCGGCGATGCGCACCACCTTGACGGCGGCGCCTCCACCACCGGTGGCCACGGTCAGCGCGGCGTCGGGCAGCAGACGACCGAAGCCCTCGTAGGGGTCCTTCATGAAGTCGTTGATCATCTGCTTGCCCGTGCCGACCGGGTCATTGGCGGCCAGGACGAGGCCGGAGGCCAGGCTGTTGAGGTTGGTCGCGTATTCGGCCGGGTGCGTGATGTTGTACGGGTCCAGCGGGTTGATACCCCGGACGAAGTTCAGCAGCCCCGCGGTGCCCTTGACGATGCCGCCACCGACATGGTCCCCGACGATCTGCAGCTCCTGCATGCCGTCGCCCAACTGCTCGGCGTACGAGGGCTTCTCAGGGGCCTTGTCGCGGGCGGCGCGGACTGCGGTACGCGCCGTCTCGGCCGCTGTGTTCCGCTGCTTGCGCGCCTCCGCGAGGATGTCCTGCGCCTCCTGCATCAGCTTCTTGCCGGGGTCGTCGAACGTCGGGGCGGGGCAGGGTGGGAGGGTGGACGGGTCCCGCTGGTCTGCGGGCTGGGCGTTGTAGCGGTCGACGGCGTTGTTGTAGTTGTCGACCCGCTTGCGGTGCGCGTCGGCGGCGTCCGCGGAGGCTTTGGTGCCTTCCTTCCACTTGTCGATCGCCGCCTGTGCCCGCCCCTGTGCCCAGGCGACCGTGCCGGCGAACGCCTCCATTGCGGCGGCCGCGTCCTCGCAGGCGTCGGCGCCGGTGAACCACTTGGGGGGCTGGGTGCGCACGGCGGTGCGCAGCGCTTCGGCCGCCTCTCCCTTGAGTTCGGACGACTCGAGTCCTTTGAGGCCCTCGCCGGCGTTGTCGAAGGCCGTCCGGAAGCCGCGGAGTTGCTTGGCGGTGGAGCGGATCTTGTCGGGGCTGCCGTAGATCAGTTTGGTCTTGTCCTCGGTCTGCCCGAGGTCCATCTCGTCGACCTCGGCGCCCATCCGGTTGGCGACCGAGCGGGACTGCTCGCGCACCCAGTCCGCACCGGACTCCCAGCCGACGTCGTCCAGCCGGTCGGCGGTCCAGTTCCCGGCGTCCTCGACCCGGTTGCCGGCCCACTCGACACCGCCCTCGATCACCTTCTCGACCGAGTCGGGAGTGACGTCACTGATGATGTCGCCGATACCCATGCTCAGTTGCCCCCGTCCGCGCCCTGGTCGGCCTGTTGCTGCGCCTGCCGGGCGCGTTCCTCCGGTGAGGGGCCGAAGGTGTCGTCCAGCGCCCGGTTCCACTGGTCGTCGGAGATGCCGAGGGCGTCGCCCAGTATCTCCGACCGCTGGCCGCCCTGCCCCTCGGTGAGGACGGCGCGGCCGGTGTCCTTCCAGGTCTGCTCGATGTCCTGCCCCGCCTGCTCGAACGACTCGGCGCTCCAGTCCGGGTCCAGGGAGTCCGGCGTGAACACCTCGCCCCAGTCCTGCCGGGCGATCTCCTCCTCGGTGGCATGCGGGTTGCCGCCCATCACGGAGTTGACGCCCACCTTGATCGTGCCCTCGACGTACTGGTCGTGCTCCCACTGCGTGCCCGCCGCCAGGCCCAGGCGGTTCGCGAGCGCGCTCGCGTCGTGCACCAGGGCCCGCACACCCCACTCCCAGCGCTCGCAGAAGTCCTCGAAGTCGACGGACAGCCCGTGGTGCCCGGCCTCCATGCCGGTCATCGACAGCTCGGAGAAGCCCTTGCCCATCACCGAACCGGTGGCGCCACCGAGGTCACCGAGCTGGTCGATGGTCGCGCCGACGCCCTTGGTGAACTTCGCGACCGACGCCTTGTCGAAGTTCAGGTCCGCACCGTCACCGCCCATGGCCGTGCCCCTCCCCACCCTTGTCGGTGTCGACGGCCACACCGTCCGGAACGATGCCCGCGACCGGCGGGAAGAACATCGACCCGTCCTCCGTCGCGATGTCGACGGCCAGACCGGCCGGCTCACCCAGTGTCGGCACGATCTCGTCGACGATGCGCGCCCCCAGCAGCGCCGCGTAGTCCAACGGCTGATCGCCCGGACCGTGCTGCAGGGCGAACCGGGCGAGTGCGGCCTCGTCGGTGAACCCGCACACCCACCGCACCCCGCCCGAGCGGGCCGACCAGAGACCTCCACCGGCCGTCGGCACCAGCAGGACGGAGCGCCGCATCTCACCGACCAGAGCGCGCGGGTCACCAACGCCCCTTCTCCGCTCGGCGATCCGCTCCGCGAGCGCGGTCCTCGGCTGCTCCACGGCCGCTTCCCCCTCCTGGGTGACTTCCGGTGTCCGTGGATGGGGACGCGCAGACGGCATGGCGGGTTCCCCGTACGCCGGCCGACGCCGGGCCGGGTCGGCCTCTGGCGCCCACCGGCGCGTGCCGACGGCCACCGACGGACACGTGGTGCCGACGGCAGCGGCTCGAACGGCCCGGCCCGGCACCGGTGGAGGCCGTGCTTCAACCGAACGGCAGCCGTCGCCCGCCGCGGGGCGTCCCGCGGCGGGCGACGGAGTCAGGCACGACGGGTCAGGCGCAGGAGCTGAACGTCGGGCTCGTGTTCGCGATGTAGAGGGTCGCGCCGCCGGCCGGGTCGTCCTTGACCGGGACGGTCACGGTGTCGTGGGCCGTCCACGGGAGGCCGTGCGCGTCGAACGTCCAGGTGCCGGTCACCTTCCTCGCCAGCAGCGACAGGGTCACCCAGCCGTAGTGGGCGGGCGGGACGGACACCTCGATGCCGTCGCCGACCGTCGTGGAGCCGCTCCAGACGTTCTCGAACGTCAGAGTCGACTCGATGGACGCCGTCAGGGGCGACGGCCCCCCGGAACCGGCGGTCGTCGACAGTGCCGTCGTGATGCTGCTCGACCAGCCGGTCGTCTCGTTCACCGAGAAGGTCTGGGAGACCGGCGAGCCGGTGTTGTTGTACCAGACGGCGGAGGCACAGACGGTCGGCAGCGGGGCGGCCGGGGCCTCGCTCTCCAGCGACCAGGAGCAGCTGGACGGGGTCTTCTGGCACATGCGGGCGCCGCGCTCCACGGCCAGGTTCCAGGCGGCCGCCGACGTGGTGGTCCACCGCTGGTTGGTGTTGCCGTGGCAGTTGGACTTCCCGGTCCACGCGTCGTCGTACTGCGCGTTCGCCACCAGGTCGAGGCACGAGTTGTCGCTCGCGTTGCGGATCAGGAAGACGGACTCGGACCCGGCGACCGGCTGGAAGTACCACTTCTGGCTCGCCTGCCCGCGGCACGTCTGCTGGCGCAGGGCGGGCCAGCCGAGGTCGACGCACTTGCCGGTCGCGTCGTTCAGGATCGTGAAGGTGGATTCGGCCGGGTCGACGTTCAGCGTCCAGGACTGGTGGTGGCCGGGAGCCGAGTTGGTGACGATGAAGGCGCCGTCACCGGTGGACCCGTTCTGTACGTCGAGCTGCCGCCCGTTGCTCGCGGAGGTGATGGTCTCGCAGCGCAGCGGGGAGTCGCAGTTCGCGGCCGCCGCCCGGGCGGTGGGCGTGGTGAACGGGGCGGCCATGACGCCCAGAGCGATGCAGCAGGTCGCCAGGGCGGTCGCGAGTAGGCGCAGCGCGGCCGCGGGGCGTGTCCGCGGGTGGGCGGAGGACGGTGCCATGGTTGTTCCTTCCTTGTCGGTCGGTGCGTGGACGGTCATGCGGCCGCGAACGCCGCTTCGAGGCGTGGCACGTAGTCCACGAGGTCCTGGGACCAGCAGCCGCTGTTGTGGCCGCCGTCGCAGTGCTCGCCCCAGCCGGACCCGTCGCCGTAGTTCACGTAGTGGTACGGCTGTCCGAGGGCGTCCAGGCGGTCCTTCGAGTGCTGTGCCGCCGACTCGACCCAGAACTCCATGTTCGCCGGATCGCCGTTGCCGTTTCCGGTGTAGATCGCGACGCCCATGCCGGCCAGCCGGTCCATGTGCGCGACGGGGTCGGCCTCGTTCCAGCGCCAGTCGGCGTCGAACACCGGGTACGGCGTGCCGAAGATCGCGTCACTGGACACGGAAGGGCCGAAGTCGAGTCCGCAGACGGGTGCGGAACTCGATCCGCACAGCGGCGCCCCGATATTGGTCAGCGTGGCGACGACGGCTGCGCGGATGACGGCGTGGTTCCGGGAGAGTTCGTTGGCGCCGGAGAAGGTGGCGACCTGGCTGAAGAGACCGGGGTGGCCCTGGGCGTAGTGCAGTGCGCCGAACCCTCCCATCGAGATCCCTCCGACCGCCCGGCCCTGCTTGGTGGCGACGGTGCGCAGGTTGGCGTCGATGAAGGGGATCAGCTGGGCGATGTGGAAGTTCTCCCAGTTCTGCGCGCCCGCGGCGGTCTTCTGGTCGAGCCAGTTGGCGTACCAGCCCCGTCGGCCCCCGTCCGGGATGACCGTGATCATCGACCGGGCCTCGGTGAGGGCGGGATAGGCGAGGGCCGGGTTGCCCGGGTCGTCGGAGGCGCCGTGCAGGAAGTAGAAGACCGGATACCGCTTGGTGGGGCCGGCGGCGTAGTCGGCCGGGAGCAGGATGCGGATCCGGTGCTCGCCGGAGACCTCGGGCGTGGAGACGGTGATCACGAAGTTGGTGGCGGTGCCGGTCGCGGCACCGACCTGCGTCAGGCCGAAGCCGTCGGTCATCTCCGGTGGTGCCGGGGTGTCGGCCTGGGCGGGGGGAGCGCCCAGGAGCAGGACGGCTGTGGCCAGGGCGGCCAGCGCCGCCTTGACCCGTAGGAGCAGGGCCCGCGGGAGCGGTCCGGACGCGTGGTGTGGAGATGGTCTGGATGTCATGGCTCGAGTCCCCCGTATGGTCGGCCTCTGTGGAGAGTTTTTCTGGAGAAGGGTTCTGGTTCGCAGCCGGCGCCGGCCGCTCCGGCAGCACGGCGGCCGCCCCCGGGCAGCGCAGGGCACGGCGGCCCAGCACGGCGCAGGGCACGGCGGCCGCCCCCGGGCAGCACCCGGGGCAGCCGCCGGCAACGCCGCTGCCGGGCAGCGCTACGCCTTGCGGAGGCGGCCGATGATGCCGTTGAGGTCGTGGATGAACAGGTCCTCGCGGACGAAGTGGCCTCCACCCACCTCGTGCGACTCGTGCGGGATGCCGGCCCGGTCGAGGAAGCCGCGGAACTCCCGCTGGGTGTCGAGGACACCGACCTCGTTGAAGGTGTCCCAGAAGGTCGGCTCGGGACTGGTGCCGGCGACCATGAAGACCCGCTTGTTCCGGTAGCTCTCGACCCGCTCGACCGGGTTGTCCATGCTGACCCTGTTCTGGTCCCACGGAACGCCGTAGACCGTGCCACCGCCCAGCTCCACGGCCGCGGAGGACACGTTGGCCCAGTGCACGACCCCGCCCCTGATACCCATCGCGACACCGCGGAGGCTGGCCGGACCGGAGTGGGAGCTCACCGAGGCGAAGTGGCCCCAGTACTTGGCCGCGTACTTCAGCGCGCCGAAGCCGCCCATCGAGAAGCCGGAGACGGCCCGGCCGTCGTACTCGTCGTACGTCCGGAAGTTCGCGTCGATCCACGGGCGCAGCTGCTCGATGTGGAAGTGCTCCCAGTTCCGGGCGCCCACGTTGGAGCTGACCGCGTTGGAGTACCAGCCCGCCTGTCCGCCGTCGGGCATCACCACGATGATGGGCTTGCCGGCGGTCATCTCCCGGATGCGCTTGCGGTCCCAGGAGATGAAGTCCTCCTTGCCGCCGTGGAGCAGGTAGAGGACGGGGTAGGTGCGTCCGCTCCAGTGGTAGTCGTCGGGGAGCAGGACGTTGACGGCGGGGGCCCAGCCGCCGATCGCACCCGTCTGGAACCGGTAGTACCACATGCGGGGGTCGGTCTCCATGCGGTCCACGATGTGCAGGCCGAAGCCGTCACCGGCCGCTGCGCCCTTGGCGCCCTCGGCGCCCTTGGCGGCAGCGCCGGCGGTCGAAGCCGACGCGACGACTCCCGCGCCGCCGAGGGCCACCGCCGCGGAGACCCCGCCGACGGCCTTCAGGATGTTCCTGCGGGTGGTGTGGTGCTCGCTCAACTTTTCCTCCTGGTTCGGACATGCGTATTGATGGAGCGTCAGTTGTCTGTGATCCAGGTGCCCTTGTCGGGGTGCCAGTGGACGGTCGCGTTCTGGAACTTCTGCGCCTTGCCGCCGGCCTCGTCCACCTCGTCGGTGACCGGGTAGCCCAGCACCCCTTCGTGGCCCGCCTCATGGAAGGCGTCGTAGATCGCACCGTGCACGACATGGGTGCCGGTCTGCGGCGACCACAGGAACAGCCCCCGCTCGAAGAACTGGTAACGCCCGCGCGTACCGTCCGGCGCCGCGGACGCGTCCGCCTCGTCCATCGTCGGGAAACCCCAGCGCCGCTCCGAGTCCGTCGCCCGGAACCTGCCCAGGATGTCCCCGTGCACCGCGTACGCCACATCCGGACGCCACAGGACGATGCCGTGCTGGAACTCCTGGAAACGCCCGCCCAGCATCGCGTCCTCCTCGGCGCGGGCCGGCAGGCCGAGCGGGCCGTTCGGCCCGCCCAGGGCGTGGTACTTGGCGCCGATCGACCCGTACGGCTGGAATGCCTCGTCCCGCATGGCGCGGGCGATGCCCTCCGCCTGGTCGTAGCGTTCCGGATAGGCGGAGCGCTGCACCGCCTGGGCGAGCTGCCCCGCCGTGCTGCCCTCCATCCGCGGCTCCATCCGCTGGGCCACTTCGAAGAACTTGTTCGCCGCGTAGTCGACGTCGGTGACCTGTTCCGGCGAGCCCCAGCCCTGCGACGGCCGCTGCTGGAAGACGCCGAGCGAGTCCCTGTCCCCGCAGTTCAGGTTGTTCATGTGCGACTCGACCCAGCCGGTCTCGAAGCCGGCGAGCATCACCTTGTCGGACACTCCCCGGCGCTGCCCGACCTCGTAGACCTTGCGGGTCACCGCGATGTCCCGCTCCGCAGGGACGCCGCAGTACACCTCGGCCGGCGCGCTGTGCCCGAGAGGGCCGGGTACCGGGTCCGCGGGCTGTGCGGCCCATGCCGGGCGCGCCAGGGCGGCCACGGTCGTGACGAGCAGCAGAATCACTGATCCGAATCTCGCGCGTCGTACACCTGTGCCATGCACGTGGGCATGCTCCTTTGCCTCGGATGACGCCTTGACGGTGCCTGGGTGTCGCCGGGTGTCGCCGCCGGGCGGCGGCGGGTGGCGGCGGGTGGCGGCGGGTGGCGGCGGGTGGCGGCGGGTGGCGGCGGGTGGCGGCGGGAGCCGCCGGGCGGCGAAAACGCCGGCGGAGAGGGGAAACACCCGTCGGTGAAGAGGAACCGGGTGTCAGGACCAGCTCTGGTACTGGCTGTCGTTGCACGCCCAGGTACGGAAGCCCAGGCTGCTGTCGTCGATGCACCGCAGGGTGGCCTGGTTCTGGAACCGGACGGTGCCGTCGCCCCAGACCTTCACCCACCAGCTCTGCTCCGGGCTGGAGTTGCACGTCATGACGGTGCGGAAGCCGTTGTCGGTGTCCTCGACGCAGCGGCCCGTGTTGACGTTCCGCAGCTGGCGCGTGCCGTCGGCCCAGACGTGTACGTTCCACTTCTGCGGGTTGCTGCCGTTGCAGCTCCAGGTGCGGAATCCGTTGTCGGTGTCGTCCATGCACCGGCCCGTGGCCTGGTTCCTGAAGCTCTGGACGGCGTCGGCGACGGCCGGGCCCGTGCTCGCGGCAGCCGCGGCGGCGGCCGGCGAAGGTACGGCAGGGTCGCCGACGGCAAGGGCAGCGGGTGTCGCCTGTACGAGGGAGACAAGGGCAAAGGCCCCGCCCACCAGGAGTGTTCGCATGCTGCGCACGTGTCTGCACTCTTCCTCTCGTGGTGGAACCAACGCCCGATGCCGTTGGTTCCGCTGGTGCGCAAGCTAGCCTCGCGGCCCCCGGCAACGGCATCCGGAACGATCCGGAGTGACATCGCCACGAGGCCCCTGATGTGCTGCGCATGCCGCCGTGACACCGGCATCCCGGCCGCCCCGCACGGGGCGCCCCGTCTCAGCGAGCAAGGTTGCGGCTGCTCCTCACCGCACAGAGGTTCCCTCACCGCACAGAGGTTCCCCTCACCGCACAGGGGTGAGGGGCGGGCACCGGGGTACCTCGGGGCGATCCTTCGCGCGCACGGCGGGCAGCCACGCGACGGACCGTGCGGAGCCCCGCGGGAGACGGACCCGGAACCACTCTGCGGACTGCCTGTCCGCCTCGTCGATGATGGGAATCCCTTGAGGAAGGCGGCAGTCGACGGCGAGGACGTCGCCGTGCCACACCCGTGTCGGGACCACGTTCTCGCTCGTGTAGGGCAGCAGCGGATGGATCGCCAGGCCGAGGCTGCACTGCGGATCCCGGTCCGTACGATCCCGGCAAGCCTGCTCGGCGTTGAACACCCGGACGGACACCGTGCCCGGACCGCCGTCACGCACGGCGTACGCTCCGATCGCCGCCGCCGCCGCTCCGCAGGCCACGACGGCCGCCAGTGCGGCACGGACCGCGGCTCGCCGGCGCGGCGCCGAAGGCCCGCCCGTACCGCCGGCCACGGACTGCCGGGCGGTGATGCGCGCCAGCAGGCTCTCGGCCGTGTGGGCGGCGCGTACGGCGTGGGCCGGGGCCAGGCAGTCGGCGGCCAGCGCACGCCAGAACGGCGGCACCGCGTGGTCCAACCGCAGCACCGCGCGCCCCTCGGCGTACTCCTGTACGGCGGCACCGCGCGCCATCGGTGTCGCGCCGGGGAACGGCGAGACGCCCGACGCGAACACCTCGTGGATCATGATGCCCAGCGCCCAGATGTCGGCGCTCGGCCTGGACTCCACACCGTGCTCACCGAGCGGGGCCTTCCAGCGCTCGGGCGGGAGGTAGTCCATGGTGCCCATCGGCGGCGCGTAACCGTGGGTGCCGTGCGTGCCGGTGAGTTCCGTGGCGAGCCCGAAGTCGGAGAGCTTGACGGAGCCGTCCGCCATGAGCAGGACGTTGTCCGGTTTGAGGTCCCCGTGCACCCAGCCGCTGCGGTGCAGATGGGCCAGGCCCTCGCAGATTTCGGTGAACAGCCTGGTGCCTTCCGCCTCGGTCACCCCGGTGCCGAGCACATCCCGCAGACTGCGCGCGGCCCGCTCCATGACCAGCACGATCGCTCCGTCCAGCAATGGGCGGTCCGGTTCGCTGAGCACGACGGTGTCCAGCAGGCGGATCAGCCTCGGATGGCCGGCCCGGCGGCCGAGCTCCACCTCCCGGCGGGCGGATTCCGCGACGCTGCGTGCCTGACGCGGCGCGAGACCGGCGGTCGGCAGGAACTTGAGCGCGACGTCCTCCCGGCCCGCGGAGCGGCCACCGTCGTCTCCGGCGGGTCGTCCCGCATAGACCGTGGCCCAGCCACCTGCCGCGATCGACTCGGTGACCTCCCAGTCGCCGACGCGATAGCCGCGCGGCAGCAGTACCGAACCGTCACTTCCCGACGTGTCGGCCGAGCCGGACACCGTCTCCTCCTCCGTTCCACCGGCCGTGTCGGCGCGCTCCTCCCGTCACGACGCCCGCCGCTCGCGCTCCTCCGGTCCACCGGCCGTGTCGGCGCGCTCCTCCGATCACGACGTCTTCCACTCCCGTGGCCCCGGCCCCGCTCCCGTCCGGGGCGGCAGCAGGGCGAGATGCTCCTCCCGTACGAGCCCGAACCGCAGCACGAGTCCCACGATCGATTCCCGCTTGCCGTTGCGGCGGGTGCCCGCGGAAGCCCCGTGGTCGGCCGGTGCGCCGATCCGCATCTTCTCTTCGGCGAGGTAGTCGATGTGTGAGCTGACCGCCCGAGCCGTCAGCCGGCCGCAGGCGGCGTGCCCCCTCAGCCGCTCGACGATCTGGGGGGTGGTCGGCACCGCCACCGACGACTCGTCACGCAGGCGCGGTTCGCAGAGCGCGACCAGTACCAAGAAGTAGAGGGAGGTCTCGTCGAGTGAGTAGGCCGTGACGGTACGGCTGCCCCACTGGCCGTTCGCGCCGTCTGCGGGCAGGTACACATGGTCGGGGGCGAACACCTGGAACGCGACCCCGGTACTGCGGCGGGTGGGCAGCACGACGCGGGAGAATTCGAAGGGAATGGGCGCTCCGGCCCGTCGTGGCGGCACTCTGAGGTATTCCCCCGCACCCTCCGGGTTCTCCACCAGATAGCTCTGGCTCGTACTGTGGTTGCTGAGCTGCCAATGATCGTCCGTCACCCGGATCTCCCCCGCCAGCCGGGAGATCGCCGCGTCGTCGAGGCGGAGTTCGACCGGGGTCGTCGCAGAGCCTCGCCCGAAACGCACCGACTCCCCCGGCCCCAGCCGTAACGTCACCGCCTCACCGCTCGACTCCCCTCCGTCACCGCCGTTCCCCGGCGGCAGATGGATCACTACCCCGCTCACTGCCCCTCCTCGCCCGGCTGCCGCGCACCGTCACACGCGCGGCGTCCGCCGGCTCCCCCGACACATGGAACGAGTCTGCCGCGCGACGCAGTCCACGCAGAGGCCATTTCTGGAATAAGTTTCTAGTCTTTCGGCCACTTCGGGTGGGCCGCGGGCACCCCGCCAAGGACCGGCCGGGAAGAGGGGGCGCCTCCGGTGACGTGTCACCGATGAGTTTCCGCGGCCCTCGTCGTCTACTGAGGCAAGAACCTACGACTTGTATGGAGAGCGGACATGAGGAAGATCATCGCGCAACTGTTCATCTCGCTCGACGGCGTCGTGGAGGCGCCCCACGAGTGGCACTTCCCCTACTTCAACGACGAGATGGGTACCGCCGTCGACGCCGCTCTCGGCTGTGCCGACACCTTGATCCTGGGCCGCAAGACCTACGACGGCTTCGCCGGCGCGTGGCCCGAGCGCGAGGCCGCCGGCGGTGAGGACGCCCCCTTCGCCAAGGCTCTCGGCGACGCGCGCAAGATCGTCGTCACGCACCAGGAACTCGACCTCACCTGGCGGAACTCTGAGCGGCACAAGGGCGATCTGCTCGACGCGGTCATCGCGCTGAAGAACGAGCCCGGCGACAGCCCCATCGGCATCAGCGGCTCCGTTTCCGTGGTCCGCCAGCTGCTGGCCGCAGGGCTGCTGGACGAGCTGAACCTGCTGGTGCACCCGGTGGCCGTCCGCAAGGGCATGCGCCTGTTCGACGAAGGCGAGACGCCGGTCCTCCTGAAGCTGATCTCCTCCCAGACCTTCGAGACGGGCGTGCTCAACCTCTTCTACGGCCCGGCCGAGCCGGCCACAGAGGCGACGTACGACGACGCCAAGGCCCACCTGTCCCAGCCGGAGGAGTGACGGCACCGGCACCGGCCGCCAGCCGGGGCCGGGGGCGGACCGGCGTGGACCTGAGCGGACCTGCCATGCGCGGCGGCCTGGACCGGGGCCGGGCAAAGCGACCACAGACCGACGGGCCGGGCAGACCGACCGCAGACCGCCGACGACGGGGCCAAAGAACGCGAACCGGCCCGGTGGACGGAGCCAGGGCGGGGCCGGCCCCGAACGGCAGCCGGTACCGACGAACGCCCGCATCTCTTCAGGCGCCTTCGCTTTCGTAGGTGATGGTTCCCCACTCGTCCATCGTCGGATGGATCTGCATCGGCTCCTGGCTGTTCACGTCCGACGGACGCGGCGGCTCCGGACCGTCGGGCCCGATGCGCACCATGCGCTCCACCCGGACGATCTGGAAGCACCGCCCGCGCACCACCAGTTCGTCGGGGCGGGTCCGCCGCATGAAGCGCTCGGCGGCACGGGCGTAGACAGCGGCCTCCTTCTCGTCGACGTCCTCCAGCATCGGCATGAACTCCTGCAGGCGGTGCACCAGGCAGCGCCGGGCGTCCTGGGGGGTCGGAAGCGCCGCGGAAACCATCGACCATCCGTCCCGGGTTCTCTCCATCACCCGGAACGCCGTCGGCAGCAGCACCACTCCAGGGTGCGTACGCAGGGCACGCCGGGAGTCGGCCAGCACATCGGCGGGGTAGCGCTCGGAGGCGTACGCGAGATTGACCAGCGCCGCCCGGTCGAGACCCTCCGACAGTCCGACGACCGAGGCGTGGTCGAGCACGAAACCCTTCGTACGCGACTCTCCGCGCGCCGAACGGTCCCACCCTTCGCAGTCCACGTCCGTGGGCCGTGGCGGCTCCAGTCGGCCGTCGCCGAGTCTCGCGAACTCGTCGGCCCGGACGATGCGGTAGCGCGTCCCGGCCACCTTCAGCTCGTCCACCCGCTCCCTCTCGAGCCGGGTCACGGCATCCAGCAGCTCCCGTCGTTCACGGGGGTCCTCCGTCTCGTCCTTGGCCTTGAACCAGAGATGCGAGTTGAGCGAGTCCCGCGCGACCTGCGGGCACCCTGAGGAATCCATGTCCGCCGTCAACCGCCACCGCGGCCGCTCCCCGCGCCGCTGCTCCGCCACCCCGAACAACGGCCCGCGCACCACGATCTCCGGATACTTCACGTGGGAGGCGAAGGCATCCACCTCGGTGACCTCGGACACCGGGTCGGCCTGTTGCCGGATGTTGATGACGAGATGACTCGGCACATTCGCTGAGTGATCGACCATGCGCACAGTGTGGCGTCGGGCCGGTGGACCCGTCAGGCGTTCCAGGGAATTGCGTGTGGACATCGCGGGGCGGAGTACGGAGGAGGCCCGCCGAGGGGGCCGCGGCCCGAGCCGCCGTCGTCGCAAACCATTCAATCAAGTCATTACTCACGCGTAGAGTTGACCGACCGTAAGAAAGATGTGAAGAACGTGGGAGCTTTCTTGAGATTGTCCCGGATCGCCTCGGCGGTCACCGCCGCTGCCATTGCTCCGGCCGTCCTGCTCGCGTCGCCGGCCTTCGCGAATCCCGGCGACGGTGGTGCGGCGTCCAACCCGTCGGCTCCGACCACGCCCGACCGGTCTCCCGCGGACGACGACGCACAGGCCGAGGAGGACCGCGCCGCGGTCCTCCGGATCATCGCCGCCGCCAAGCCCGGCTCCACCGTCGCCGAGCGGGGCAGCGCCGCCATCGACGCCGGGCCTGCAGCGATGCGTGAGTTCCTGAAGACCGGGCAACACGTCGCCCGCGACCAGGACAACCGTGTCCTGATCGCCCAGATCATCAGCGTCGGCGGCGTCTCCTTGGCGGAGGCCGGGCGGGAGGCGCTGAAGGGCACGCCCGAGGACCGCGCCGAGTTCCTGGAGACCGGGCAGCACATCGCCCGCGACATCGACAACAAGGTCCGCGTCGCCCAGATCCACAGCTCCGGCGGCCCGGGCGTGCAAGAAGCGGCCGAGGTCGCCCTGAAGGGTACGCCGGAGGATCGTGTCAGGTTCCTGGAGACCGGGCAGCACATCGCCCGCGACCAGGACAACCAGGTGCTCGTCGCGCGGATCGGCGAGGCCGGCGGCCCCGCCGTACGTAAAGCGGCCGACGCCGCGATGCACGGCAGCGCCCAGGACCGTGCCGAGTTCCTCGAGACCGGGCAGCACATCGCCCGCGACGAGGACAACCAGGTGCTCATCTCGCACATCATCAGCAGGGGCGGGCACCACGTGAAGGAAGCCGGCAAGGCGGCGCTGAAGGGCACGCCCGAGGACCGCGCCGAATTCCTGGAGAAGGGCCGGCACGAGGCGCGGGCCCTGAACGAGAAGGCCGCGGAAGAGGACGGCGGCGGCAACGACGGCACCGGTGACGGCACGGAACCTGCCGCCGGCTCCGGCAAGGCCGACACCGCCACGGCCAACGCCACCACCGGCGATCAGAACCTGAGCGCGACCGGAAGCAGCCGCACCCTGGCCACCACCGGCACCGACTCCGACGTCGCCCTGGCAGTCGGCGGCGCGTCCGCCGCGCTCGCCGCCGGTGCGGGTCTGCTGCTCGCCGCGCGCAGGCGCCGCACGGGCGCCGAGGGCTGAACCGTTGAAGGACGAAGGGGCGCCCCCGCCGTTCCCGGCAGGGGGCGCCCCTTCGTCCACCGCGGGAGGCTGCTTACGGCAGGTTGCGCGCCATCACGATCCGCTGGACCTGGTTCGTGCCTTCATAAATCTGGGTGATCTTGGCGTCGCGCATCATGCGCTCCACCGGGTAGTCGCGGGTGTAGCCGTAGCCGCCGAGCAGCTGGACGGCGTCCGTGGTGACCTCCATCGCGACGTCCGAGGCGAAGCACTTGGCGGCCGCGCCCTGGAAGGTGAGGTCGGCATCGCCGCGCTCCGACTTGGCGGCGGCCGCGTACGTCAGCTGGCGGGCGGCCTCGACCTTCATGGCCATGTCCGCGAGCATGAACTGCACGCCCTGGAAGTCCGCGATCGGCTTGCCGAACTGCTTGCGCTCCTTGACGTAGCCCTTGGCGTAGTCGAGGGCGCCCTGCGCGATGCCGAGCGCCTGGGCCGCGATGGTGATGCGGGTGTGGTCCAGGGTCTTCATGGCCGTGGCGAAGCCCGTGCCCTCCGCGCCGATCATGCGGTCGGCGGGGATGCGGACGTTGTCGAGGTAGACCTCGCGGGTCGGCGAGCCCTTGATGCCGAGCTTCTTCTCCGGAGCGCCGAACGAGACACCCTCGTCGCCCTTCTCGACGACGAAGGCCGAGATGCCCTTGGAGCGCTTCTCAGGGTCGGTGACGGCCATGACCGTGTAGTACTCGGAGACGCCGGCGTTGGTGATCCAGCGCTTCACACCGTTGAGGACGTAGAAGTCGCCGTCGCGGACGGCCTTCGTCTTCATGCCCGCCGCGTCGGAGCCCGCGTCGGGCTCGGACAGGCAGTACGAGAACATCGCGTCGCCCTCGGCGAGCGGCCCCATGTACTTCTTCTTCAGCTCCTCGGAGCCGGAGAGCAGCACCGGAAGCGAGCCGAGCTTGTTCACGGCCGGGATGAGGGAGGACGAGGCGCAGACCCGGGCCACCTCTTCGATCACGATGACCGTGGCGAGCGCGTCGGCGCCGGCACCGCCGTACGTCTCCGGCACGTGCACCGCGTGCAGGTCGGAGGAGACCAGTGCGTCCAGCGCCTCCTGCGGGAAGCGGGCCTCCTCGTCCACCGCGGCGGCGAACGGCGCGATCTTCGCCTCGGCGAGAGAGCGGACGGTCTCGCGGAGCATGTCGTGCTCCTCGGCCGGGCGGTACAGGTCGAAATCAGCGGTTCCCGCCAACGTCTCTCACTCCCCAGATGTTAACTACCGTTAAGTATTTCAATTTTAGACGCCCGCTCCGCACGAGGCATACGTGACCTTGGCGACAGCGACTCCGCCTCACGCGGAGACCTCCCCCGGTGCGGCCCGGATATGCTCGGGCGCGCACCTCTACCGCGCCACCAATGGAGCTCCCATGGCCCTCAAGATCACCGTGATCGGCACCGGCTACCTCGGTGCCACGCATGCCGCGGCCATGGCGGAGCTGGGCTTCGAAGTCCTGGGGCTCGACGTGGTCCCGGAGAAGATCGAGATGCTCGCGGCGGGCAAGGTCCCCATGTACGAGCCCGGACTCGAGGAGCTGCTGCGGCTGCACGTGGCCGGGATCGAGGGCTCCAGCGGCCGGCTGCGCTTCACCACCTCCTACGAGGAGGCGGGCGAGTTCGGTGACGTCCACTTCATGTGCGTGAACACGCCGCAGAAGCACGGTGAGTACGCGTGCGACATGAGTTACGTCGACACCGCCTTCGCCTCGCTGGCGCCGCACCTGAAGCACCCGGCGCTCGTCGTCGGCAAGTCGACCGTGCCCGTCGGCTCCGCGGAGCGGCTCGCCCGGCTGCTGACCGCGCGGGCGCCGGCAGGGCAGGACGTGGAACTGGCCTGGAACCCGGAGTTCCTGCGCGAGGGCTTCGCCGTCGACGACACACTGCACCCGGACCGGATCGTGGTGGGTGTGGGGAGCGAACACGCCGAGAAGCTGCTGCGTGAGGTGTACGCCACGCCGATCGGCGAAGGATCGCCGTTCGTGGTGACGGACTTCCCGACGGCGGAACTCGTGAAGACCGCGGCGAACTCGTTCCTCGCGACGAAGATCTCCTTCATCAACGCGATGGCCGAGGTGTGCGAGGCCGCCGGCGGCGACGTCGTGAAGCTGGCGGAGGCCATCGGGTACGACGAGCGGATCGGGAAGAAGTTTTTGCGGGCCGGTATCGGCTTCGGCGGCGGCTGCCTGCCGAAGGACATCCGCGCGTTCATGGCACGCGCCGGCGAGCTGGGCGCGGACCAGGCGCTGACCTTCCTCCGCGAGGTCGACTCGATCAACATGCGCCGCCGCGGGCACATGGTGGAACTGGCGCGGGAAGCGGTGGGCGGCACGTCGTTCCTCGGCAAGCGGGTGGCCGTGCTGGGTGCGACGTTCAAGCCGGACTCGGACGACGTGCGTGACTCGCCGGCGCTGAACGTCGCCGGGCAGATCCACCTCCAGGGCGGCCAGGTGACGGTCTACGACCCCAAGGGCACGGACAACGCGCGCCGGCTGTTCCCGACGCTGGGTTACGCGGACACGGCACTCGAGGCGGTGCGGGGCGCGGACGTGGTACTGCACCTGACGGAGTGGCGCGAGTTCCGCGAGCTGGACCCGGCGGAGCTGAAGGAGGCCGTGGCCTCGGCGATCATCCTGGACGGGCGCAACGCGCTCGACGCGGGAGCATGGCGCGATGCGGGCTGGACGTACCGGGCGATGGGGCGTCCGCGGGCGTAGTTCCCCCCACCCCAGCCCCTTCCGAAACCCTGTCGGGGGCTGGTGGAGGGCTGGTCTTTCGTGGGGCTGCCGCCCCCCGGGCCCCGCAGCGGCAGCTTCGCGCCGCAGGTGCCGGGTTTGGCCCGGCACCGCAGACAAGCGGCGGCTTCGCACCGCAGGCACAGCCGGGCAACGCCCGGCACCGCAGGCGCGGGCAGCAGCTTCGAGGTCCGGGCGGAAGCGTCTGGCCGAAACCGGGCGGTCCTCGCCGGGGCGGTCATGTCGTGGTGAGGGCCGGCGGCGGACGGGCATGGAGCCGGTGGCCCGGCAGGGGCGGGGCCGGCAGCTCAGGGAGCGCGGCGGGCGCGGTAGGTGCGCATTTTGGTGCGGGCGCCACAGACGGACATGGAGCACCAGCGGCTGCGGCCACCCGGACTGCGGTCGTAGTACGCCCAGTGGCAGTCCTCCGCCTCGCACGCCTTGAGGCGCGTCCACGTGCCGTCGGCCGTCGCCGTGGCGATGGCTTCCGCGACGCGGGAGTGGAGCGTCGTGGGGCGGACGGCGCGGACCGCGGCGGAGCCGTCGGGCGCGATCGCCACGCGCAGGGGCGCGTCGGCCAGGAGTGCGTCGAGGGCGGTCGACGTGCCGTGCCCGGCGTGCGCGAGGCAGGCCGCGCGGAGCGCCTCACGGAGGTCACGCGCCGCCGGAACCTCGGGCGGGGCGAGGGCGAAGCGCTCTCGGGCCTCCTGCGTGTCGAGGCCGTCCGCGCCGGTCTCGATGTCCAGCGTGTTCACCAGCGCCTCGATCAGCGCGAGGCCCCCTGGCGCGGGCGGCCTGTCATTCATGGTTGCGACGTTACCTGTAATGCGGGAGCATGCGGTAACCGCGTTACCGGTTGAAGGCGTTTACCGGTAACTACTGAGGAGGAAGCATGAGCATCGGCAAAATCGGGGCCGTCGTACTGGACTGCCCCGACCCGGTGGCCCTCGCCCGCTTCTACGCCGAACTCGTCGGCGGGACGGTCGAGCAGGTCGAGGAGGACGGGGACAGCTGGGTGGACCTCGAAGGGGCCGAGGGCGCGGCGCTCGCGTTCCAGGCGGCGCCCGGATTCGTACCCCCGAGCTGGCCGTCGACCGAGAGGTCGCAGCAGTTCCATCTGGACGTGACCGTCGAGGACCTGGACGCCGCGGAGGCGCAGGTGCTGGCGCTGGGTGCCACCGTGCTGGAGGCGGAGGACCGCAAGCGGTCCTTCCGCGTCTACGCCGACCCGGCGGGGCACCCGTTCTGTCTCTGCGCCTGCTGAGCCGGCCCCCGCGTCAGAGGTCCAGCGCGCCGCTCGGCCAGGGCAGACGTCCAGCACACCGACGGTCGCGTCAGAGGTCCAGCACGCCGCTCGGCCGGGGCAGACGTTCAACACGACGGCCCGTCGGCGCGGGCAGACGTCCGGCGCGCCGATGGGCCGGGCTAGAGGCGGGCTAGAGGTCCAGCGCGCCGATGGCCGCCCGCGAGGGCGCCCGGCGCGGCTGGGCGGCGCGGGCGGCGAACTCGGTGCCGCGCAGCACCCGGGCGACGTTCGACCAGGTCAGGCCGGTGACCTCCGTTTCGGACCAGCCCCGTTCGAGCAGCTGAGCGATGAGCCTCGGCACGCAGGAGACGTCCTGCAGACCAGCCGCGTGCGTCAGGCCGGTGTCGTACGCGCCGCTGAGGGCGACGGACTCCGGCCCGGCGATCTCACGGATCCGGTCGAGCCGGTCGGCGGTCTCCAAAAGCGTCCCGGCGGTGCACATCACCATGCAGACGCCGTTGTTGGCACGCAGCCCGCGCAGCACGTCGTCCGGCAGCGGCTCGGCCTGGTGCGAGAGAAGCACCGGGGCCCTGGTGATCGCGAACGTGCGGAGCACCGTTTCGGACGAGCAGCCCGAGAGGTCCACGAGGACACCGAGCCGGTTCATCTCGCGGACCATCTCGTGTCCGAAGGGCGTCAGGCCGCCGCGCTGCGTCCAGCGCGTACCGGCGAGGGTCACGCTGCGGACGCCGAGTGCGTACACGGCGCGCAGCACGGCGAGCGAATCGCCGAGCGCCGGGCCCGACATCGGGCCGAGGAGTACGGCGATCCGCCCGCGGTTGCGGCTGTCCACGACCTCGTCGGCACTGAGCGCGAGCCGCAGGCCCTCCGGGCAGTCGGCCACCGTGGCCCGTACCAGGTCGATCAGTTCCAGCGCCGCGCCGAGCGAGGGGGCCTCGGCACCGTCGGCCGGTTCCCGCAGGGACCAGAACTGCGCTCCGATCCCGCCGCGGCGCAGCCGCGGGACGTCGGTCTCCAGCAGGCTCTCGCCGGCTTCGAGGTCGTACCGGTGCATGCTGCGCAGCACGGGCGCGAGACCGCTGTAACCGTCGATCAGGGGATGGCTGCGCAGAAGCTGCCGGGCGCGGGTGAGGGGCTCGACGCGAGGCACCTCTGCCTGCCGCGCCGGGGTCCCGGGCGCGGGCCCCTCCGGTGCGGCGGTCTCCGGCGCCTCCGGCTGCTGCGACGACGCGTCGCGCGACGCGGGCTCCGGATCGGGAGGCGCGGCCGTCGCCGCCCCGAGTGCGTCGAGATCACCCTCGAGACCGTCCAGTTCGACGGTGGTGAGGGACGAGGCGTCGTGCAGATCAGCCATGTGGTGCTCCGGGTTCGCCGGCGTGTGCCGTTACGCCAACCGTGGCACGGGAGCAGAGGGGGGGTCGCGGCGAGTGGTGCGTTCGGGGTATGCGGCCGGGAACCGCGCACTCCGGCGAGAGCAGTCCGGCTGCTCAGATCGCGTCGAGTTCGTCGATCGTCACGTTCGACGGGCCGCGGGTGGCCTGGAGGTCGGCGGCCACGTCCTCGGCCGCCCGCAGGGCGCGGACCGCGTTGTGCCAGGTCAGCTTGGCCAGGTCGGCGTCGGACCAGCCGCGGCGCAGCAGCTCGGCGATCAGGTTCGGGTAGCCCGCGACGTCCTCCAGTCCGGCCGGGGTGAAGGCCGTCCCGTCGAAGTCGCCGCCGATGCCGATGTGGTCGATGCCGGCGACCTCCCGCATGTGGTCGAGGTGGTCGGCGACCGTGGCGGCGGTGGCGACGGGTCGCGGGTTCGCCGCCTCGAACGCCTCGTGGATCTTCATCGCCCGCTCCGTGGTGTCCAGGTGGTGCAGTCCCTGGGCACGCAGGTTCTCGTCCGCGGCACGGGTCCATTCGACGGCCGCGGGGAGGATGAACTTCGGCACGAAGGTCGCCATCGCCACGCCCCCGTTGCCGGGCAGCAGAGCCAGCACGTCGTCGGGGACGTTGCGCGGGTGGTCGCAGACGGCCCGCGACGAGGAGTGCGAGAAGATCACCGGCGCGAGGGATGTGGCGAGCGCGTGGCGCATCGTCGTCGCCGCGACGTGCGAGAGGTCGACGAGCATGCCGATGCGGTTCATCTCGCGTACGACCTCGTGGCCGAAGGCGGAGAGGCCGCCGACACCGGGCTCGTCGGTCGCGGAGTCCGCCCAGGCGGTGTTGTCGTTGTGCGTGAGGGTCATGTACCGCACACCCAGCGCGTACAGGCCGCGCAGAGTGGCGAGCGAGTTGTTGATGGAGTGGCCGCCCTCGGCACCCATGAGCGAGGCGATCCTGCCCTCGTCGCGGGCGGTCTCCATGTCGTCGGCGCTCAGGGCGCGCGCCAGGTCGGCGGGGTAGCGCTCGAGGAGCTGGTCGACGATGTCGATCTGCTCCAGGGTCGCGCTCACCGCCGCGTCCCCGGCCATGTCGCTGCGGACGTACACGGACCAGAACTGCGCCCCCACCCCTCCGCTGCGCAGCCGGGGGATGTCCGTGTGGAGCCTGCCCTTCTGGTCGGCCGCGATGTCCATGCGGTCGAGGTCGTAGCGGACATGCTGCCGCAGTGCCCAGGGGAGGTCGTTGTGGCCGTCGACGACGGGGTGCGCGGCGAGCAGTTCGCCGGCCCGCTCGAGAAGATCCGTGGGGGTGTCCATTGGCTGTTACTTCCCGGCGCCCTGCTTGCCGAAGCCGAAGGGGTCCTGGCCCGCGACCTTGGCGCGCAGCCGCTTGCCCTTCTCGGTGGCCTGGTCGTTCAGTTCCCGCTGGAAGTCCTTCATACGGGCGAGCAGCTCGGTGTCGTGCGTCGCGAGGATACGGGCGGCGAGCAGTCCCGCGTTGCGCGCGCCGGCGACGGAGACGGTGGCGACGGGTACACCGGCGGGCATCTGCACGATGGAGAGCAGGGAGTCCATGCCGTCGAGGTACTTCAGGGGCACGGGTACGCCGATGACGGGCAGCGGCGTGACGGAGGCGAGCATGCCCGGCAGGTGGGCCGCTCCACCGGCACCGGCGATGATCGCCTTGAGGCCGCGGTCGGCGGCCCCTTCTCCGTACGCGACCATCTCGCGCGGCATACGGTGCGCGGAGACGACGTCGACCTCGTACGCGATCTCGAACTCGTCGAGCGCCTGCGCGGCCGCCTCCATGACGGGCCAGTCGGAGTCGGACCCCATGACAATGCCAACGACAGGGCTGTTCACTCGGCGATCGTTCCTCTCAGGTAGCCGGCGGCGTGGCGGGCGCGTTCGAGCGCGTCGGCCAGGTCGTCGCCGTATGCGTTGACGTGCCCCACCTTGCGGCCGGGCTTCACGTCCTTGCCGTACATATGGATCTTGAGCTGCGGGTCCCGTGCCATGCAGTGCAGATAGGCCGCGTACATGTCCGGGTAGTCACCGCCCAGAACATTGCACATGACCGTCCACCCGGCGCGGGGGCGCGGATCGCCCAGCGGCAGGTCGAGCACGGCGCGGACGTGGTTGGCGAACTGCGAGGTGACCGCGCCGTCCTGGGTCCAGTGGCCGGAGTTGTGGGGGCGCATGGCGAGCTCGTTGACGAGGATGCGGCCGGTGCCGTCGGCATCCACGGTTTCGAACAGCTCGACGGCGAGGTGGCCGACGACACCGAGCTCCTTGGCGATGCGCAGCGCCAGTTCCTGGGCCTGGCCGGCCAGCTCGGGGTCGAGATCGGGTGCGGGCGCGATCACGGTGTCGCAGACGCCGTCGACCTGCTGCGACTCGACGACCGGGTAGGCGACGGCCTGGCCGTGCGGAGAGCGGACGACGTTCGCCGCGAGCTCGCGGCGGAAGTCGACCTTCTCCTCGGCGAGGACCGGGACGCCCGCCTTGAACGGGGCCGCGGCGTCCTCTTCCGTACGGACGAACCAGACGCCCTTGCCGTCGTAGCCGCCCTGCACCGTCTTCAGGATGACGGGGAAGCCCCCGACCTCCGCGGCGAACGCCGTCACGTCGGCCGGGTCGGCCACGATCCGGTGGCGCGGGCAGGGCACACCGATCTCCATGAGCCTGGTGCGCATCACGCCCTTGTCCTGGGCGTGCACCAGGGCCTCGGGCCCCGGCCGGACCGTGATGCCCTGCGCCTCCAGGGCACGCAGGTGCTCGTACGGCACATGCTCGTGGTCGAAGGTGATCACGTCACAACCGCGCGCGAACTCGACGAGCGTGTCCAGGTCGCGATAGTCGCCGACGACGACATCGCTCACCACCTGGGCCGCCGAGTCCTGAGGGGTGTCACTGAGGAGCTTGAACTTCAGGCCGAGGGGGATACCCGCCTCATGGGTCATGCGGGCGAGCTGACCGCCGCCGACCATGCCGACTACCGGGAACGTCACTCTCCTAGGGTATCCGCCCAGCCGACGGGCCCCGACTTCCGTATGTTCCGACAGCCGCTGTATCGCACGTCACATCGCCCCCATGGCTCACGCGCGACTCGGAGAGCCGCTGGTTAGCATGACATTGACGACGCTGCCGATCTGATGAGGCTGGGCTCGCACTATGGGTGAACGAGGCGGAAGGCTGCGCGGGCAGCTGCACCAGCTCGTCCGGGAAGCGGCGAAGTTCGGCGCGGTCGGCGGGGCGGGGCTGCTCGTCAACCTCGCGGTCTTCAACCTCGTACGGCAGGTCACGGACATCCCGGTCGTCCGGGCGTCGGTACTGGCGACGATCGTCGCCATCGCCTTCAACTACGTGGGCTTCCGGTACTTCACCTACCGGGACCGCGACAAGAGCCGCCGGACCCGCGAGCTGACCCTGTTCCTGCTGTTCAGCAGCGCCGGCCTGGTGATCGAGAACGGTGTCCTGTACACGGCCACGTACGGCTTCGGCTGGGACACCCCGCTGCAGAGCAACATCTTCAAGTTCCTGGGGATCGGTGTCGCGACGCTGTTCCGGTTCTGGTCGTACCGCACCTGGGTGTTCCGGGCGCTGCCGCCGCGGGAGGCCGTGCTGTCGGCCGAATCGTTTCTCGAGCCGCGCCGGCCGGAGCCGGTACGGGACCCCGTCGGCCGCTGAGCCGGCCCGGGACCGGGACGCCGAATGAAGGAGCGGCGCGCAGCGGTCATCTGACCGTCGGCTTCTCGTCCTTGCGTTTCCTCGCCACCCGGCTCAGGAAGAGCGCGAACACCGGGGGGTGCTGCTGCAGCAGTTCCAGCCGGCCGCCGTCCGCCTCCGCCAGGTCTCGCGCGACCGCCAGTCCGATGCCGGTCGAGTTGCGGCCGCTGATGGTCCGCTCGAAGATCCGCGCCCCGAGGTCGCTGGACACGCCGGGGCCCTCGTCCGTCACCTCCACCACCGCCTGGTTGCCGGTGACCCTGGTGCGCACCGCGATGGTGCCACCACCGTGCATCAGGGAGTTCTCGATCAGCGCCGCGAGCACCTGGGCCACCGCGCCGGGCGTGCCGACGGCCCGCATGCCCTGGCGGCCCGAGCAGACGATGGCCCGGCCGGCGCTGCGGCACGCCGGGCGCCACTCGTCCAGCTGCTGCTTCACCACCTCGTCCAGGTCGAAGACGACGGCCGAGCCCGTGCGCGGGTCGCGCGAGTTCGTCAGCAGCCGCTGGACCACGTCGGTGAGCCGCTCCACCTGGGTGAGGGCGACGCTCGCCTCCTCCTTCACGGTCGCCAGGTCGTCGGTGACCGTGATCTCCTCCAGCCGCATCGACAGCGCGGTCAGCGGCGTACGGAGCTGGTGGGAGGCGTCCGCGGCGAGCCGCCGCTCCGCGGTCAGCATCCGGGCGATCCGCTCGGCACTGGCGTCGAGCACGTCGGCGACCCGGTCCAGCTCCGGCACGCCGTAGCGGCGGTGGCGGGGCCTCGGGTCGCCGGAGCCGAGGCGTTCCGCGGTCTCCGCGAGGTCGGTGAGCGGTGAGCCGAGCCGGTTGGCCTGGCGTACCGCGAGCAGCACGGCCGCGACGACGGCGAGCAGCGCGACCGCGCCGATGATCAGCAGGGACCGGCCGACCTCGCGGTTCACCGAGGAGCGGGACTCCTCCACGGTGACCGTGATGCCCCGGTCACCGGCCGCCGTACCGCGGATGACGCTGCCCGAGGGCCGCTCGCCGATCTCGATGGCGCCCTGGCCGGGGACGACGATGCGGGCGTAGCGGGTGATGTCGCCCTGCTCGGCCAGGATGTCCGGATTGACCGGCTCACCGCCGACCAGTCGGTTCTCGACGATGCTGGCCAGGCGCACCGCGTCGGAATCCACGGTCTCCTGGGCGCTGTTGGTGATGGTGCGCGTCTCGACGAGCACCAGGGACACGCCGAAGACGGCGATGACGACGAGCACCACGGAGAGTGTGGAGGTGATCAGACGGCGGCGCATGGTGCCCGGTCTTCCTGGGTGTCAGGACTTCTCGAAGCGGAAACCGACACCGCGCACGGTGGCGATGTAGCGGGGGTTCGCCGCGTCGTCGCCGAGTTTCTTGCGCAGCCAGGAGATGTGCATGTCGAGCGTCTTGGTGGACGACCACCAGGTGGTGTCCCAGACCTCGCGCATCAGCTGTTCCCGGGTGACGACCCGGCCGGCGTCCCTGACCAGGACGCGCAGCAGGTCGAACTCCTTGGCGGTCAACTGGAGTTCCTCGTCCCCCATCCAGGCGCGGTGCGACTCGACGTCGATCCGGACGCCGTGTGTGGCGGGAGCCGGGGCGGGCTCCGCGGCACCACGCCGCAGCAGGGCCCGGACCCGGGCCAGCAGTTCGGCGAGGCGGAACGGCTTGGTGACGTAGTCGTCGGCTCCCGCGTCGAGACCGACAACGGTGTCCACCTCGTCCGCGCGTGCGGTGAGCACCAGGATCGGGATCGAGTGGCCCTCGGCGCGCAGCCGGCGGGCGACCTCCAGCCCGTCCATACCGGGCAGCCCGAGATCCAGCACCACGAGATCCACACCACCCGCGAGCCCCGCGTCGAGCGCGGCCGGGCCGTCCTCGCGCACCTCCACCTCGTACCCCTCCCGGCGCAGCGCGCGGGCCAGCGGTTCCGAGATGGATGCGTCGTCCTCGGCGAGCAGTACACGGGTCATGGAGTGATGGTAGTCCGCGGGGCGCCGCCCCCGTGGCTGGATCGTGCGACCCAGCGACTATGAGGTGCGACCCTGGTTGACACCTTGGATTTAGGGCAAATGTTCCATGATCACCTGTGATCCATCTCTCAAGTCCTTCCATATGCCGCACTGTCATGTCGTATGGTGGCGAGACACCCGTAGTACGACCCGGGGACCTCTGGCTGCCTTGCGCACCAGAGGTCTCTTTTCTGCGCGAAGGCCGGGGCCCGGTACCGTTCGAGCCGCTTCGAGCCCGGCCTGACGCAGTGAACGACCTGTCGGCCGGGCTCCGGGTGCGACACGGCTTCCGGGGCGTGGATCCCGGCGCGGACCGTTCCCAGCCTCCGAATCCGCGGAGGGACCCCCGAAGGCGTGGGGGTGGACCGTCCCGTACCGGTGCCGGCCTCCCCCACCGGGCGCGTACCGCTCACGAAGCGCCGCGTCCCGAGCAAGCAAGGAACGACCATGGCGTCCAGCCTGACGAAGGACTCCGCCAGTACCCCTGGCAGCGAGAAGACCTTCCTCGGCCACCCCCGCGGCCTGGCCACTCTCTTCCTGACGGAGATGTGGGAGCGCTTCAGCTACTACGGCATGCGCGCCCTTCTCGTGTACTACCTGGTCTCGGGCGGCGCCGACGCCGCCACGGGCAGCCAGGGCGGCGGGCTCGCGATGACCGCGGCGACGGCCACGGCCATCTACTCCGTATACCTGTCGATGGTCTACCTGATGGCCATGCCCGGCGGCTGGTTCGGCGACCGCGTCTGGGGCGCCCGCAAGACCGTGGCCATCGCCTCGACCGTGATCATGCTGGGACACCTGTCGCTGGCCCTGCCGGGGCAGGCGATGTTCTTCGTCGGTCTGGCCCTGGTCGCGGCCGGTTCCGGTCTGCTGAAGGCCAACATCTCGACGATGGTGGGCCACCTGTACGACGGCCCCGACGACCCGCGCCGGGACGGCGGTTTCACGCTCTTCTACATCGGCATCAACCTGGGTGCGTTCTTCGCGCCGCTCGTCATCGGCACGGTCGGCAAGGAAGTGAACTGGCACCTGGGCTTCGCGCTCGCCGCGGCCGGCATGGGCCTGGGTCTTCTGCAGTTCCTCTTCTTCACCCGCCACCTGAGCCCGAAGAGCAGCCTCGTCCCGAACCCGCTGACTCCGCAGGAGCGCACCGGCGTCCTGGTCAAGGTCGCGGCCGCCGTCGTGGTCGCCGCCCTCTTCTACGGCACCGTGGTCGCCCTGGGCCTGTACACCCTGAACTGGGCACTCGTGCCGCTGACCCTCGCCGGTCTGATCATCCCGGTCGCCGTCATCGTCCGCATCAAGCGCGACAAGGAGCTGACCGGATCCGAGCAGTCCAAGGTCAACGGCTACATCTGGTTCTTCGTCGCCGCCGCCATCTTCTGGATGATCTACGACCAGGGCGGTTCGACGCTGTCCCTGTTCGCGGACGGCAAGACCGCCGGCTCCGTGTTCGGCTTCGACTTCTCGGCCACCTGGTTCCAGGCCCTGAACCCGCTGTACGTGATGGCGCTGGCGCCGGTCTTCGCCTGGCTGTGGCTGTGGCTGGCCCGTAAGAACCAGGAGCCCAACACCATCGTGAAGTTCGCGATGGGCCTGGTGCTGATCGGTGCCTCGTTCTTCGTCTTCATCGTGCCCATGGCGATGGCGGGTGACGGCACCAAGGTCTCCCCGATGTGGCTCGTCTCGATCTACATGATCCAGACGATCGGCGAGCTGTGCCTCTCCCCGGTCGGCCTCTCGGTCACCACGAAGATGGCGCCGCAGAAGTACGCCAGCCAGATGATGGGGGTCTGGTTCCTCGCCGTCACCGCCGGTGACTGCACCACGGGCCTGCTGTCCATCGCGGGCGTCGATCTCAACGGAACCGGGATCATAGCCATGCAGGCCGCGCTGGCCGTCGGCGCGGGTGTCGCGATCTGGATGTACCGCAAGAAGGTGCAGGCACTCATGGGCAACGTGCACTGACACACCCCGTACACGGCGGGAGGGCCGCCGCACCGATCGGTGCGGCGGCCCTCCGTCCTTTCCCGGCGCGTCAGCGCGTGCCGCGCAGACGCTGCCACGGGGTGAACGTGAACACCGCGCCGCCGAGCAGGATCACCGTGCCGGCGACCAGGGCCAGGGCGCGCAGGGCGCCCGTGTGCTCCGCGCCGGTCTCGGCGAGGCCGCCGGAGCTGCCGGCCGAACCGCCTGACGCGCCGCCCGAGGTGGACGTGGTGCCGCCGGCGCCCGTACCGCCCGACGCGCCGCCCGGCTGGGCCGACGTGTCGAGCTCCAGGGAGAACGGGACGCCGGCCGGCGGGGTGCAGGTCGTGGTGGTGCCGAGCGCCTCGATCGTGAGGACGCCGGGGCTGAGCGTCGCCTTGCCGGTGGCGCCCGGCTTGTACGTGCCGGTGAGGTCGGGGATCGCGATCGGTTCTCCGGACTTGACGGGTTCCTTGTTGGTCGGGCCCTCGACGTGCACGAAGCCCTTGTCGGCGCCGCCCAGTGCGACCTTCATGGAGGGTTTCACCGAGTCGGCCGGGATGTCGGCTGGGCTGTCCATCACGGACTTGGAGAACTTCACGGTCAGCTCGTAGGTCCCACCGTTCTTCGCGGCGTCGATACGGACCGGGGAGACGGCGTTCTTGTCTCCGATGGGGGTCTTGCAGGCGTACGCGACCTCGATCTCCTTGCCCTTGAAGTCGCTCGGGCCGGGGTCGGTGGGCTCGCCGCCACCCGAGGCGCCACCGGACGAGGTGGTGCCACCGGAGGTGGTTCCCCCGGACGTCGTCGTGCCGCCGGACGAGGTGGTGCCACCGGAGGTGGTTCCCCCGGACGTCGTCGTGCCGCCGGATGTCGTGCCGCCCGACGAGGTGGTGCCGCCCGACGTCGTACCGCCGCCGCCCTCCGTCACCTTGATCGTCGCGCCCGCCCCGGCCGTCTCCTTCGGCGCACACTTCGTGTCCGTCGGAATCGGCTTCGAGACGTTGATGGCGTACGCCCCCGGTGTCAGCGTCACCTCGCCGGCCTTCTCCAGCTTCAGCCTGGCCTTCATGTCGGGCAGGATCATCGGGCTGTTCTTCGGGATGGGCGGGTTCTGGCGGGTGCCCTCCAGCTTCAGCTCGCCGCTCGCCGCGCCGCCCAGGGCGATCGTGCCGGTCGGCTTGACCGTGTCCTTCTGCAGGTCCAGGACGTTCGGGTTCCTGGACGCGGCCTGGACGGTCTTCCACACCACCTCGACCTCGTCGCCGACCTTCGCCTCCGCGGGTGCGGTGATCTGCACCTTGGTGGTGCCCTGCACGGGCGGCAGACCGGAGATGGGCGGCGGGATGCACTCCGTCGCGTACGAGACCTCGGCGGCCTGGGCGGGGCTCGCGGCCGGCAGTATCCCCGCGCCGCCGAGCATCAGCGCGACCCCGGCCGCGCTCATCCTCCGTTGCGTACTCACGAATGTCCCTTCGTCGTGGGTCGGTTCTCTGACGGTGCGGAGTCAGGGATCAGCGGTGCCGTCTCCGGCAGTGGTGTCCGAACGGGTGCGGGCACGGCGGGCGCGGGCGCTGCGGGTGCGGGCACGGCGGGCGCGGGCACGGCGGGCGCGGGCGCTGCGGGTGCGGGCGCGGCGCGGGCGTGGCGCGGCCTGGGCGGGCGGACCTTGTCGACGACCGCCATGCCGACGCGGAACACGGCGGCCGGTACGACGAGTGCGAGCAGAACCCAGAAGATCGTCACGCCCCACGGCACAGGCACGCCCCACGGCTGCTCCGCGAGGACCTTCCCGCCGTACTTCACCGAGATCGAGTAGTCGCCGTGCGCCCCGGCCGAGAGCTGCACCGGCAGCTCGATCCGGGCCTTCTCGCCCGGCTTGATCGTGCCCCGCCACTGCTGCTCCTCCCACTGCGGGGCGAACACGCCGTGCGCGGTGCCGATCTCGAACACCGGGTCCCGGACGGGGCCGGTGCCGAGGTTGCCGACGGTGAACTCGAACGTCCGGGCCGGCGGGGCACCGAAGAAGACGAGGAGCCCCGATTCACCCTCGAGCCGCGTCGTGCTGAGCACGGCGAGCCTGCCGCCGCCGGTCTGCTCCGGAAGCGGGGCGGTGGGATGCCCGGCGACGACGAACTCGGCATCGACGGCCTGCTGTTCGCCGGTGACGGTGGCGACGTGCACGACGCACGGGCACGGGACGGGCGGCTCGGCGACCGGGACCTTCTTGCTGAACGCGCCCTCCGCGTCCGTGGTGACGGCGCGGCCGTCCCCGTTGGCGCAGGAGTTGGTGCCGCCGATCACGCCCTGGGCGGGCGTGGCACGGCCGCAGATGAGCAGCATGAGCAGGGTGCGGGGCCGCCAGCCGGTGCCGCTGACGGTGAGGTCGCCGCCCTTGCCGGCCTGGGGCGCGGAGAGTCGCACGTCGGGTGCGGACGCGGCCGCTGCCGGTGGAGCCGCGACGGCAGGCGCGGTGGCGGCGAGCAGGAGCAGGGCGGCAAGGACGGCGCTCACGGCCCGGCGGGCGGCCCGGCGTGCAAGCGGTGAGTGCGGCATCGTCAGCCTCCTGCTCTCTTGGCGCGGCGGCGGAACCACAGGGGTACGGGCAGCAGCAGGAGCAGCGCGGGCAGGACCGGCCAGGGGACGAACGTCCGCGACAGCGTCGACTCCGTGCGTACCCCGCCCGCCGCCGTGACCCGCAGACGGAGGTCGACGGCGTCCAGCGCGGGGGCGTCCCAACGCTCGGACAGGGAAATCCGGCTCGCCGGCGGAAGGGGACCCGGCTCGCGCGGCGGACGGTCGGCTGGGCCGGTGAGAAGGCCGTCGGTGTGGAGGGCCACGCGCGGCGACACAGCCGTGTTGCCGCGGTTGACGAGGGTGTAGTGGACGGATCCGCCGGAGTACGACACGTCCTCGACCGTGAGCGCCGGGACCTCCGGGCCGCTCACGCGCAGGTGGATGCGGATCGGCTCCGACCGGCCGCCGGCCGACGCCGTGATCGTCGCCGTCTGCTCGCCGGGCGGTGTGTCCGCGGGGACGGTCACGGTGAAGGGGATCTCCGCCCGGGTACGGGCCGGGATCGTCACCCGGTCCGCCGCGAGCGCGATCCACGGTGTCGGGGCCCGGGAGGCCCGCAGGTCCACGGTGAGCCGCCGCGGGCCCGGATTGGTGACGGTGACCCGGTCCTCCAGCACGGTGCCGGGGCCGCCTTCCAGGTACACGTACTCACGCCCGGACTCCCAGCCGGCCGTGGGCGACGCGGCCAGGGCGAGTACGAGCGCGAGGGCGGCCGGCACGGCTCAGCCCGCGGCCCGGCCGCGCGGGCCCCCGTGCGCCGGACCCTGCGAGCCGTCGGCGGCCACGGCGGCGGCGCCGTGCGCGCCGCCGCGCCGGGTCAGCCACAGCACACCGGCCGCCCCGGCGAGCAGAACCGTTCCGCCCAGCGTGCCGAGCGCCATCGCCGAGTCCAGCGGACCCGTCTTCGGAAGCTCGGAGGACGAGGAGGACGAGGAGCCGTCCCCGCCGCCCGCCGCGGTGACGTCCAGTTCGAGGGAGGGCCCGGGGCTGTTCTTCGGCGTGCAGGTCGTGGTCGTGCCGAGCGCCTTGATCGTCAGCACACCCGCCGTGAAGGTGACCTTGCCGCTCCTCGCCGGGGTGTACGTACCGGAGAGGTCGCCGATCCTGATCGGCGTCTCAGCGGGCACGGCCGCCGCGTTGGGCGGGCCCGACACCCGCACCTTCCCGGTCTCCGCGCCGCCGAGTTCGATGACCGCGCTCGGTTTCATGGCGCCCTTGCCCAGTTCGACCGGGCTCGAGGAGACGCCCTTCCGGAAGGACATCGTGAGCTTGTACGCGCTGCCGCTCTTCACGGCCTTGATGTCGATCGGCGAGACCGCGCCCTTCGGCCCGATCGGTGTCTCGCACCGGTAGTCGACGTCGACGACGGCGGCCTGCGCGGCGGGGGCGGCCATCAGCACCGCCGGGCACACCGCGGCTGCTGCCAGCGCGAGAGCTGTTCGTTTCTGGTACGACACGTCGGATCCCCTCGGCCGCACGGCAACTGACGACACATCAGATCGGCCGCCAAGGTACGCCGGAGGGCGTGGGGAGGGAAGACAAAGAGCACGCCGTATCGACGTGCTCCACAGGAGAATCCGCAGGAGATTCAGCGAGCGCTCACGCCGGCGCGGCGAGCTCCGCCCATACCGTCTTGCCCGGCGACCCGGGCGTTCTCATCACGCCCCAGTCCATGCAGAGCCGCTGGACGATGAACATGCCGTGCCCACCGGGCCGCCCGGCCCGGTGCGGGGTACGCGGCGACGGGTGCCCGGCCCCCCGGTCGACGACCTCGAGACGCAACACCTTGCCGTCGCAGCCGACCCGCAGCTCCTCGGGCCCTTCCGCGTGCAGACAGGCGTTGGTGACCAGCTCGGAGACGACGAGGAGCACGTCCTCCGCGGCGGCTCTCCGGTCGGCCGTCGCGGCGGGCAGCCACCCCCAGTCGTGGAGCGCCTGTCTCGTGAAGTCACGGGCGAGCGGGACGATGCCACTGGCCGCGCCCAGGGCAAGCCTGCGCACGGCACCGCCGGGGCCCCCCGCGGACTCGGGGCCGGGTACGGCCGGTGCCGCGCCGGCGCCACCCGGCTCGGGGCCGAGGTCGCCCGGCTGCTGCTGCCGGGTGGTGCTCATCAGCGCTTCACCTCACCGATTCACCGTTTCACCAGATCGCCATGGTCGAAGTAGCAGTTGCTGTACGCAGAGTGCCGGGCGCTCAACGCTCTGCGGGGGTTCTCCTGCCCGACCGAATCGTGACAACACCCACATGGTTCACACTGCCTGCGTGACACAGGCAACACGGGCCCGGCCGGTCAGTCGGCCAGCGCGTCCTCGAGGGAGTCGTGCACGGTGAAGACCGCCTCGGCCCCGGTGATCTCGAAGACCCTGGCCACCACCGGCAGCATTCCGGCCAGATGGACCCCGCCGCCACCCGCCTCGGCCTTCAGCCGGGCCCCGAGCAGTACGTTGAGCCCGGTGGAGTCACAGAATTCGAGCTGTGAGCAGTCGATGACCAGGCGTACCCTGCCCTGCTCGATCGCCTCCTCCAAGGGGACACGCAGCAGTTCGGCGGTGTGGTGATCGAGCTCACCCGCCGGTTTCACAATCTCGCTGCGCCCCTCGGTCCGAACGTCGACCTGAAGCCGGCCCCGATTCACGCTGCCGACCGTCTCGCGGTCCATGCCGTCCCTTTTCGCCGTGTCGTTCACTGCGTCCACCATGTCCTGCATCACGCCGGGCACCGTCGACGGACAGCGCTGACGTCGATCGAACCCTACGCCCTACCTGCGCCTCTCGGTAGCCGAACTAACCGACAATAGAGACAACCTGCCGATATGGCACTTGCGATCGTCACCGCCGACCGGGTAGGGCTAGTAGGGACACAACCAACACGGCCGGCTTTGGAGGCGCCGCTCACCGCAGCAGCATGTATCGGCTTCGGCAGCCATATGCCGAGAACGATGGAGGAGACCATGTCACCCCGGCTCGACGCCACGGGCAACCCCCACGCGCCGTCGACACTGTCCACCCCCACCGACGAGACGGCCGCGGAGCCGCTGGGCCTGGAGGGCCTGCCCGAGATCCCGCCGTTCGAAGAGGTGGGAGCGGTGGACGCGCGAGAACTGTCCAAGACGCTCTTCGCACGCCTCGCCTCCCTCGAGGAGGGCACCCACGAGTACGCGTACGTCCGCAACACGCTGGTCGAACTGAATCTCGCGCTCGTCAAGTTCGCCGCCTCCCGGTTCCGCACCCGCAGCGAACCGATGGAGGACATCGTCCAGGTCGGCACCATCGGCCTGATCAAGGCGATCGACCGCTTCGAACTCACCCGGGGCGTAGAGTTCCCCACCTTCGCGATGCCGACGATCATCGGCGAGATCAAGCGCTTCTTCCGCGACACCAGCTGGTCGGTGCGGGTGCCGCGCCGCCTTCAGGAGCTGCGACTGGACCTCGCCAAGGCCGGCGACGAACTCTCCCAGCAGCTGGACCGCGCGCCCACCGTGGACGAGCTCGCCCAGCGTCTCGACATCGGCAGGGACGAGGTCGTCGAGGGCATGGCGGCGAGCAACGCGTACACCGCGAGCTCGCTGGACGCCCAGCCGGAGGACGACGATTCCGAGGGCGCCCTCGCCCATCGCATCGGCTATGAGGACCACGGACTCGAGGGCATCGAGTACGTCGAGTCCCTCAAGCCGATGATCGCGAGCCTCCCGCCGCGGGACCGCAAGATCCTCTCGCTCCGGTTTGTCGCCAACATGACGCAGTCCGAGATCGGGGAAGAACTGGGCATCTCCCAGATGCACGTCTCCCGGCTGCTGTCCCGCACCCTGGGCAGGCTCCGCAAGGGCCTGACCCTCGAGGAGTGAGCACGGGGACCCGCTTCGGGCGCCCGCCGCGCCGGCCTCCAGGGCCCGTTCCGCCAAGGAACGGGCCCTTCGCCGTTATTGACGGCGAAGGGCCCCATTGATCCGCATCGCCCCAGGGGTAAGCGGGGAAGCGCGGGGCGGGAGCGTGTCGAGCTGCGGATGGGCGTCCTGCGTACGCGCCCGCCTCCATGCCCTACTGCTCCGGCAACGGCGCCCGGGACAGGGGCATCCTCGGCGCCGGCGGCCGCGGGCGGGCCGGTCCGGTCTCCTCGAACCGCTCAGTACGCGTCTCACGCTCGCCTGTCCCCCTCGCCGTACGCCCGGTCGGCGCCGGCCCGCAGCCGGGCCGCCCCGCTGCCGCCGACCCCGTTCAGCGCCCGCCGGGCCTGCGCGGCCAACCGGGGGCGGCCCCGTACGAAGCCGAGGGCGCGGCGAACCGGTTCGCGGCCGAGCCGGTACAGGCCCGCCCGTGGGCCGGCCGCACCCGGCTCACGGCGGGGGTGAACTCCGGTTCCATGAACGGGTTGGCGGGCGTGCCGGTCGAGGCGCGCATCTCCCGCCACGCCTCCGTACGAGCCGCGACCGGCTCCCCCGGCGTCACGACCTTGATGCGCACACCGCTCGACTCGGCCCCCCGATCTCCTCCTTGAGCACTCAACGAGCTGCCCGGACGAGGGCGTTACCGGGCAACATCCCGATACGACAGGGAGCGTCACGCTTCTTCTGTGCGTGCGTGTCCGGCCGTGCGCCCCTCAGGCGAGTGCGGCGGCGACGGCCGCCTCCACGTGCAGCCGGGTCGTGGGGAACACCGGGACGGGGCTGTCGTCCGGCCCGATCAGCAGCTCGATCTCCGTGCAGCCGAGGACGACGCCCTGGGCCCCGGCGGCGACCAGCTCGCCGATGACCTTCTGGTACGCGGCCCGCGACTCGTCGCGTACGACGCCGAGGCACAGCTCGTCATAGATCACCCGGTGTACCAGTGCGCGCCCCTCCGCGCCGGGCGTGAGGACCTCGAGGCCGTGCCCGGCGAGGCGTCCGCGGTAGAAGTCCTGGTCCATGGTGAAGGCGGTGCCCAGCAGGCCGACGCGGGTGAGGCCGGCGGCCCGTACGGCGCCGGCGGTGGCGTCGGCGAGGTGCAGCAGTGGCACCCGGACGGCCGCCTCGACCTGACCGGCGACCTTGTGCATCGTGTTGGTGCAGATCAGCAGCAGATCGGCGCCCGCGGTCTCCAGGCCCCTGGCGGCCTCCGCCAGGATCTCGCCCGCGTGCTCCCACTCCCCCGCCGACTGCAGCTTCTCGATCTCCGCGAAGTCGACGGAGTGCAGGACGCACCGCGCCGAATGGAGTCCGCCGAGCCGGTCCCGTACGAGCTCGTTGAGGAGCCGGTAGTACTCCGCGCTGGATTCCCAGCTCATGCCGCCGATCAGTCCGATGGTTCGCATCCGCCCACTGTCGCATGTCGCGCGACGCGAACCCGGGGCCGTTGACGAGACTTGGCCCGACACCGGCCGGACCCCAGGGAAGGACACCGCCATGGCCCCAGTCATCGCAGTCACCGGAGCGAGCGGCCGCGTCGGAGGCCGGGTGGCGCGCCGGCTCTCCGGTGCGGACGCCGCGACGCGGCTGATCGGCCGCGATCCCACACGGCTGCCGGAACTGCCGGGTGCGGTGCCCGCCCACCCCGCCGAGTACGGCGACGGCGAGGCGATGCTGCGGGCGCTGGAGGGCGCGCAAACCCTGTTCCTGGTCTCCGCGCACGAGTCGCCGGACCGGGTGAAGGAGCACTGCACCGCGGTGGAGGCGGCGGTCGCGGCGGGCGTCGAGCGGATCGTGTACGTGTCGTTCACCGGCGCGGCGCCGGACGCGACGTTCACCTTCGCCCGCGACCACTGGCACACCGAGCAGTACATCCGCTCCTGCGGGGTGCGCCACACCTTCCTGCGGGACAACCTGTACCTGGGCGCCATCCCCGCCATGACCGGTGCCGACGGCGTGCTGCGCGGGCCCGCCGGCCAGGGCCGGGTCGCCGCCGTGGCCCACGACGACGTGGCCGACGCGGCGGCGGCCGTGCTGCTGGACGGCACCCGCAGGCACGACAGGGTCGTGTACGACATCACGGGGCCGGCCGCCTTCACCCTCGCGGAGGCCGCCGAGGACCTGAGCGAGGTCACCGGCCGCAGCGTGACCTACCACCTGGAGTCCCGCGAGGAGGCATACGCCTCCCGGGCCGGCTACGGCGCCGAGGAGTGGGAGGTGACGGGCTGGGTCACCTCGTACGAGGCGATCGCCGTCGGCGAGATGGCCACCGTCTCCGACGCCGTCCCCCGCCTGACCGGCCACCCGGCCCAGGGCCTGCGCGACTACCTGGCGGCCCACCCGAGCAGCTGGCGCCACCTGCTTCCCTAGAACCGGCCTCGCCTCGGGACCAGCCTCGCCGGGACCGGCCCGGGGCGCCGTAGGCCGTGGCCGACCGGTCGGTCCCCGGGCCCGCTCCGGACGGTTCAGGCGGCGCGCTTCGGGCGGCCCGCTCCGGACGGTTCAGGCGGCGCGGCGGCCCGCCCGCCAGACCTGGTTCACCAGGGGGACGCCCGGGCGGTAGGCCAGATGGACATGGCTCGGGGCGTCGAGAAGGACGAGGTCGGCGCGTGCGCCGGGGGTGAGGCGGCCGACGTCCGTGCGGCGGAGGGCCGCCGCGCCGCCCGCCGTCGCGGACCACAGGGCCTCGTCCGGGGTCATCCCCATGTCCCGTACCGCCAGGGCGATGCAGAACGGCACGGACGACGTGAACGAGGAGCCCGGGTTGCAGTCCGTCGACAGGGCGACCGTCGCCCCCGCGTCGATGAGCCGGCGGGCGTCGGGCCACTGGGCGCGGGTGGAGAACTCGGCGCCGGGAAGCAGCGTCGCGACCGTCGCGCTGTTCGCGAGCGCGTCGACGTCGGCGTCGGTGAGGTGGGTGCAGTGGTCCGCTGACGCGGCGTCCAGCTCGACGGCGAGCCGGACGCCGGGGCCGTAGGTGAGCTGGTTGGCGTGCACCCGGGGCATGAGGCCCTTGGCCTTGCCGGCGGTGAGGACCGCACGGGCCTGGTCGCCGTCGAACGCGCCCTTCTCGCAGAAGACGTCCACCCAGCGGGCGTGCGGGGCGCAGGCGTCGAGCATCTCGCCGGTCACGAGCGCGACATAGGCCGCCGGGTCGTCGGCGTGGTCGGGGGAGACGATGTGGGCGCCGAGGAAGGTGACCTCGTCGGTGTGGCGCGCGGCGATCCGCAGAGCTCGGGCCTCGTCCTCGACGGTGAGCCCGTAGCCGGACTTCGTCTCCATGACCGTGGTGCCCTGACGCAGGGCCTCCGCGAGATAGCGGGCGACGTTGGCGTCGAGTCGTGCGTCGGTCGCGGCGCGGGTGGCGGCGACGGTGGTGCGGATGCCGCCGGCGGCGTACGGCTGCCCGGACATACGGGCGTTGAACTCGGCGGTCCGGTCCCCGGCGAAGACGAGGTGCGAGTGGGAGTCGACGAAGCCGGGGATGACCGCCCGGCCGCCGGCGTCGAGCCGGTTGTCAGTGGCGGGTGCTTTGCTTTTCTCACCGATCCAGGCGACGCGGTCGCCGTCGATGACGACGGCCGCGTCCCTGATCAGTCCGAGGGGGGTTCCGTCACCGAGGGAGGGGTCGTTGGTGACCAGGCCGGCGATGTTGGTGATGACGGTGGCCGTCGTCGCGACGGCGCTGTTCGTCGTCGCGGGGGCGGGCGTCGCCGGGGCGTTGTTCGTCGTCTCGTGGCCGCTGTTCATGATGCGGGGTGTCTCCTTCAGCCGTGCGGTGCGGTCCAGCCGCCCGGTGCGGTCCAGCCGCCCGGTGCGGTCCAGCCGCCCGGTGCGGTTCAGCCGTGCAGCGCGGCGATCGCTTCCGTCAGGGCTCGGGCGGCGTCGGGGACGGCGGCATGGACCCCGTCCCGTACGACATGGCGGCCGCCCACGACCGTATGGCGCACATCCGCTGCCGACCCGGCGAATACCGCTGTCTCAGCTCCCAGGCGCGGTGCCGGTCCCGCTGTCCTGACGGTGTCCAGCGCGAGGGTGGTGAAGTCCGCGAGCGCACCGGGTGCGAGGCGGCCCGCCTCGTGCCAGCCGAGTGCCGCGTGCCCGTCGGCCGTGGCCGCCCGCAGCAGGGCAGCCGCCGTCCAGTGGCCGCGGGTGCGGGAGCGCAGGCGCTCGTCGAGTTCCATGGCCCGTGCCTCCTCGAAGAGGTCGATCACGGCGTGGCTGTCGCTGCCGAGGCACAGGGGGGAGCCTGCCGCTTGGAGGGCGGGTGCGGGGCCGATGCCGTCGGCGAGGTCGCGCTCGGTCGTCGGGCACATGCAGGTGCCCGTCGCCGTGCTGCCGAGCAGTGCGATGTCGTCGTCCGTGAGGTGCGTGTTGTGGACGCCGGTGGTGCGGGCGCCGAGCACGCCGTGGTCGGCGAGCAGCCGGGTCGGGGTGCGGCCGTGCGCGGCCCGGCAGGCGTCGTTCTCCGCGGTCTGCTCGGACAGGTGGACGTGCAGGGGTGCGTTGCGTGCGGACGCCCAGGCGGCGACCGTCGGCAGTTCGGTCGCGGGCACGGCCCGTACGGAGTGGATCGCGGCCCCGATCCGTACGTGCTCGCCGTCCTTGAGGCCGTCGGCCCGCTCGGCCCACGCGTCGGCCGTGCCGTCGCTGAAACGCAGCTGGTGACGGTTGGGGGGCTCCCCGAAGCCGGCGGACAGGTACGCGGTGTCGAGGAGGGTGATCCGGATGCCGGCCTCGCCGGCGGCCGCGATCAGCGCCTCACCCATCGCGTTGGGGTCGGCGTAGGCGACACCGCCCGGCGCGTGGTGGAGGTAGTGGAACTCTCCGACCGCGGTGATGCCGGCGAGCGCCATCTCCGCGTAGACCGCGCGGGCCAGCGCGAAGTACGTGTCGGGTGTGAGCCGGGCGGCCACGTCGTACATGACCTCGCGCCAGGTCCAGAACGTGCCGGAGCCGACCTGCACCGTGCCGCGCAGCGCACGGTGGAACGCGTGCGAGTGGGCGTTCGCGAGGCCGGGGAGCGTCAGGCCGCGCAGCGCCTGCGCACCCTGCGGCGGGTCCTGGACCCCGTCCCGTACGGCGGTGATGCGGCCGTCCGCCACGTCGACGGCGACACCCGGTTCGACGTGGGTGCCGAGCCAGGCGTGTTCCAGCCAGTAGGTGGTCACCTGCACGCCAGGCCCTCCAGTACGTCGGCGAGTGCGAGCACCCCGGCCACGCAGTCGTCCTCGGCCGCCGACTCGGCCGGGGAGTGCGAGACCCCGGTGGGGTTGCGTACGAACAGCATGGCGGTGGGGACGGACGTGGAGAGGATCCCCGCGTCGTGTCCCGCGCCCGTGCCGAGGACGGGGACGGCCCCGCCGAGGATCTTGTTCAGCTCGTCCCGCAGGGCGTGCTCGAACTCGATCACGGGCGTGAAGGACTCCCGTACGACCGCGAGGTCCACGCCGTCGCGGGCCGCTCGCTCCCTGGCGGCCTGCTCGACGGCGGCGACGACCGTGTCCAGCGTGGCCTGGTCGGGGGCGCGGGAGTCGAGCCAGCCGCGGACCAGGGACGGGATGGCGTTGACGCCGTTCGGCTCGACGGAGACCTTGCCGAAGGTGGCGACGGCACCGGCGAGTTCCGCCTCGCGGCGGGCGGCGAGGACGGTCTGTGCGTACGTCAGCATCGGGTCGCGCCGGTCGGCGAGCCGCGTGGTGCCGGCGTGGTTGGCCTCACCGGCGAAGTCGAACCGCCAGCGGCCGTGCGGCCAGATCGCGGACGCGATGCCGACGGCGTCGCCGGTCAGGTCCAGGGCGCGGCCCTGTTCGACGTGCAGCTCGACGAACGCGCCGATACGGGCCAGGCGCTCGGGGTCGGGGCCGATGGCGGCCGGATCGTGTCCGGCCGCCTCCATGGCCTGCGGCAGGCTGGTCCCGTCCGCGTCCTTGAGGTCGTACGCCTTCTCGCGCGTCAACCGGCCGGCGGCGAGCCGGGAGCCGACACAGGCGAGCCCGAACCGGGCGCCCTCCTCGTCGCCGAAGTTGGTGATGGCGACCGGGCGGGTGAACTCCGCACCTCTGCGGCGGAGTTCGTCGAGCGCGGCGAACGACGACACGACACCGAGGGGGCCGTCGAAGGCGCCGCCGTCGGGGACGGAGTCGAGGTGCGACCCGGTGACGACGGCGTCGCCGTGGGCGACGTCCTTGTATGTCGCGGCACCCAGCCAGGCCCACTGGTTGCCGTTGCGGTCGAGTTCGTAGGCCAGGCCGCGGGTCTCGGCCTGCGCCTTGAACCATGCCCGGCAGTCGGCGTCGGCGTCGGTCCAGGCGTAGCGGCGGTATCCACCGCTGCCGCCGTCGCGGCCGACGGGGAGCAGGTCGGCCCACATCTGCTGGAAGGACGGTGGATTCCCCCCGGTGCCGGCCCCGCCTTCGGCCCCGGTCGCGGCGCCGGCCCGGGTGCCGCCCCCGCCCCCGGCTCCGGCTCCGGTCCCGGTCCCTCCCACAACCGGGGCTCCGCCCTGCGCCCCGCTGCCCGATCGCCGATGCGGCTCGCCCGGAGTCCCTCCGGCGGGGCTTCCGGGAAGGGGCGGGGTGGCGGAGGAGTCACTCACGCGTCGTCACCCTCTCGCATGGGGATGCGGACCCCGCGCTCCGAGGCCACCGCGTCGGCGGCCTCGTATCCGGCGTCGACGTGCCGGATGACACCCATCCCGGGGTCGTTGGTCAGCACCCGGCGGATCTTCTCGCCGGCGAGCTTCGTTCCGTCCGCCACGGACACCTGGCCCGCGTGGATGGAGCGGCCCATGCCGACGCCGCCGCCGTGGTGGAGGGAGACCCAGGACGCGCCGGACGCGACGTTCACCATCGCGTTCAGCAGCGGCCAGTCCGCGATCGCGTCGGAGCCGTCGAGCATCGACTCGGTCTCGCGGTACGGCGAGGCCACGGAACCGCAGTCGAGGTGGTCGCGGCCGATCGCCAGCGGTGCCGCCAGCTCGCCGCTCGCCACCATGTCGTTGAAGCGTTCGCCTGCGCGGTCGCGCTCGCCGTAGCCGAGCCAGCAGATACGCGCGGGCAGGCCCTGGAAGTGGACCCGCTCACCGGCCATCTTGATCCAGCGGTGCAGGGACGCGTTGTGAATGGACTCGGCCTCGGGGAAGAGGTCGAGGATCGCCCTGTCCGTCTTCGCGATGTCCGACGCCTCTCCGGACAGGGCCGCCCAGCGGAAGGGGCCCTTGCCCTCGCAGAACAGCGGCCTGATGTACGCCGGGACGAAGCCGGGGAAGTCGAAGGCCCGGCCGTAACCGGCCAGTTGTGCCTCGCCGCGGATCGAGTTGCCGTAGTCGAAGACCTCGGCGCCGGCGTCCATGAAGCCGACCATGGCCTCGACGTGCCGGGCCATCGACTCCCGGGCGCGGGTGGTGAAGCCGGCCGGGTCCTTCGCCGCGCAGGACGCCATGTCGTCGAAGTCGACGCCGACCGGCAGATAGGCCAGCGGGTCGTGGGCCGAGGTCTGGTCGGTCACGATGTCGATGGGCGCGCCCTCTGCGAGCATGCGGGGCAGCAGCTCCGCGGCGTTGCCGAGCAGGCCGATGGAGAGGGGGCGGCGCGCGTCCCGGGCCTCGACGGCAAGGGACAGCGCGTGCTCGAGGGAGTCGGCTCGCACGTCCAGGTAGCGGTGCTCGATGCGCCGCTCGATGGCGCGCGGGTCGCAGTCGACGCAGATGACGACGCCGTCGTTCATGGTGACGGCGAGCGGCTGCGCGCCGCCCATGCCGCCGAGACCGGCGGTCAGCGTGATGGTCCCGGCAAGGGTGCCGCCGAACTTCTTGGCGGCGACGGCGGCGAACGTCTCGTACGTGCCCTGGAGGATGCCCTGCGTGCCGATGTAGATCCAGGACCCGGCGGTCATCTGCCCGTACATGGTCAGCCCCAGCTGTTCCAGGCGGCGGAACTCCTCCCAGTTCGCCCAGTCGCCTACGAGGTTGGAGTTGGCGATGAGGACGCGCGGCGCCCACTCGTGGGTCTGCATGACGCCGACCGGGCGGCCGGACTGGACGAGCATCGTCTCGTCCTGCTTGAGGGTCCGCAGGGTGCGGACCATCGCGTCGAAGGAGCGCCAGTCGCGGGCCGCCTTGCCGGTGCCGCCGTAGACGACGAGCTTGTCGGGATGCTCGGCGACCTCGGGGTCGAGGTTGTTCTGCAGCATCCGCAGGGCGGCTTCCTGCTGCCACCCCAGGGTGCTCAGCCCGCTGCCGCGCGGTGACCGTACGGGGCGGGGACCAGGGGACGGCCCGGAGGGCCTCGGCCGAGGGTGGCGGTGGGAGACGGGCGGGACTGACATGGCGATGCCTCCACGCGAGAATGTGTCGATTTTCTATTCACATACTCGCCTTCTGAATAGTCGTAGTCAACAGCTGCGGCGCGACCCGCCGGGTGATTGGCTGGCCGGCATGACTGTCGACCGCCGGAACCTGGCCGTACGAGCGGCCGTGGAACAGGGACTTCTCACCGAGGAACAGCCCGTCACCGCACTGCTCGACGTGGCCGGTATCCGCTCGTCCGTGGCCGAACTGCACGCCGCCTTCGCCGCCGTCACCGATGCACCCGTGCTGCACGCCTTCGCCGTCAAGGCCGCCCCCCTGGTGCCCGTCCTCGCGCTGCTGCGGGCGGAGGGCATGGGCGCGGAGGTCGCGAGCCCGGGGGAGCTGGCCCTGGCGCGGGCCGCAGGGCTGCCGCCGGACCGGATCGTGGTCGACTCCCCCGCCAAGACCGCCGCCGAGCTGCGGGAGGCCCTCGGTCTCGGCGTCGCCGTCAACGCGGACAACTGGCAGGAGATCGCCCGCATCGACGCGCTGCTCGCCGCGGCGCCGTCCGCCTCGCCACTGGGCCTGCGGGTGAACCCGCAGGTCGGTGGCGGCTCGATCGGAGCCCTCTCGACGGCCACCCCAACCTCGAAGTTCGGCGTCGCCCTGTGCGACGAGGGCGCCAGGGACCAGGTCGTACGCGCCTTCCTCGACCGCCCCCGGCTGACCCGGCTGCACACCCACTCCGGCTCCCAGGGCATGCCGCTGACCCGGATGGCACAGGGCGTCCTCGCGGTGTACGACCTCGCGGAGGAGATCAACGCGGCGGCGGGCCGGCAGCAGATCGACACCGTCGACATCGGCGGCGGCCTGCCGGTCAACTTCGGCTCGGACGACCACACACCCGCCTTCGCCGAGTACGCCGGCCTGCTGAAGGAACGCGTCCCCGGACTGTTCGACGGCAGATACGGACTGGTCACCGAGTTCGGCCGCTCCCTGGTCGCCAAACACGGCACGGTCCTCGCCCGGGTCGAGTACGCCAAGTCCGCCGGGTCCAGACCGATCGCGGTCACCCACGCGGGCGTCCAGGTCGCCACTCGTACCGTCTACGACCCGCTGTCGTGGCCGCTGCGCATCGCCGCGTACGACGCCAAGGGCCGCCCCAGGACGGGGCCGGCGGTCGAGCAGGACATCGCGGGCCCGGCGTGTTTCGCCGGCGACCTGCTCGCGGAGCGACGGCCACTGCCGCGGCTGGATGCGGGCGACGTCGTCGCCGCACTCGACACCGGTGCGTACTACTTCTCCAGCCACTACGGCTACAACAGCCTGCCGAGGACCGCCGTGCACGGCTTCACCACGGCGCCCGGCGGCGGGGTGCGGTTCGCCACCGTGCGGGCGGCCCAGAGCGTCGAGGAGATCGTCGCGGAGTCCGGCGGCGCGGAACGGGACGCCCTGCTCGACTGACCCGCCGGCGCAGTGGGCGCGGTCGCGACAGGCTGGTACAGCGGCGTCGGCCGACCCGCCGGCGCAGTGGGCGCGATTGTCACAGGGCGGTGGTTCCATGGACCCATGGCCAACAGCACCGTCGTCGTCGAGCGTCTGATCCTGGCAGGGCCCGGAGCCGTGTGGCACGCCCTGACCGACATCCAGAGCTGGGAGCGCGTGCTCAGCGGCGTGGAGAAGGTCGAGGTGCTCACGAGCGGCGGCTTCGACGTGGGCACCCGATGGCGCGAGACCCGGCGGATGCTCGGCAAGGAGGCCACGGAGGAGATGTACGTGACCGCCTGCGAGCCACCCGAGCGCTATGTGGTGGAAGCCGATTCGCACGGCACGCACTACGTCTCCGAGTTCAGGCTGCTGGCGGCGGGACCGGAGGCGACGACCGTCCGGCTCACCTTCGGTGCCGAGTCGCCCGGCGGCTTCAGGGGAGTGCTCGCCAAGCTCCTCGGCGGGCCGGGCGCCAGGGCGGTGCGCAAGGCGATCGCCCGCGATCTGGACGACGTCGCCGCCGCCGCCGAACGCCGCGGCACCTGACCGGAGGCCCGCCTTCCGACGACCACCGCGGCAGGCGGACACGGCCGCGCCGAAAGGCGGTTCGCACCCTGTCAGGGCGCGGACCTTATCGGGGCGCGCGCATGTTCCTTTGGAAAATGCCAAAACCCCCTCCCACAGGCGCCACTTTGCGTAACCTCTCCGTCACTGCCGCGTTGGTGCGCGGCACACCGAGACGGGGAGGGGAGTCCGCGTGCCCGGAATCGACGAGTGTCTGCTGCAAGCCATGGTGGTGCCGGGGGCCCGGGGAGCCTCCATCGTGGACTGGACCAGCGGACTCGCCCTCGGCACCGTCGGGGAGACGCCCGGCGGCGACCACGAGGCGACCGCGGCCGAGACGGCCGAACTCGCGAGAATGGCCGCCGAGTACCCGTCGTTCGCGCCCGACGAGACCCACGAGACCCACGAGCCCGGCGGAGCCAAAGGGTTACCCGTCGAGGACCTGATCGTCACCACCCGCACCGGCTACCACGTGATGCGGTTCGTGGAGACCACGTTCGACAGCAGTGTGTTCCTTCATCTGTGGCTCGACCGGGACACCGGCAATCTGGCGCTCGCCCGGCTGCGCCTCGCGGACCTCGCAGAGCGGCTGGTCCTCGGATGACGGCGGCTGCCAGGGCCGTCTCCCCCATGCTCGTACGGCTGGCGGAGGAGCGGGCCACCGGGGTCCTGATCCGTGACCACGGCGCCCTCTACCTCGCCGACGGCGAGGTCGTGCACGCCGAGAGCCCGGCCGCGCCGGGTCTCGACGTCCTGCTGACCGTCGGCGGCCACCTGGAACCCGAAGGGTGGCAGGAGGCGGTCGCACAGGCCGGCGCACGCCGCGAGGTGGCGCGCTTCCTCGTGGAGAGCGGCCGGGTGACCGGCGGCGCGATGGAGATCTGCCACCTCGGCGCCCTCCACGACGCGGCGTTCTTCGCGCTGGCCCCCGGCAGCGGGCCGACCCGTTTCCGCTACGGCGTCGCGCACTGGATCGGCACGGTGCGTCCCGTACCCGCCGCCGCGGTCGTCCGGGAGGCGCGCAGGCGGCAGGGTCTGCTCGACTCCGTGTGGCCGCACCCCGAGGTGGACACCGCGCCCCTGCGGTGCCGTCCCCGCGGCCACGGCGCGTGCGCCACCCGCAGACAACGGGCGCTGCTGGAACTCGCCGACGGTGTGCGCACCCCCTCGGCAATCGCCCGGGCCGCCGGCCGGCCCGCCTTCAACACCCTGGTCGAGGTACGGCGGATGGCAGCCGCGGGGCTCGTCGAGACACCCGCTTCCCTCTCCGTGCCCACCCCGGCCCCACTGCCCGACCGGATCGACGGATTGACCGCCGACCCGGACATCGCCCTGTTACGCCGACTCCGCGACGCTCTGGAGGCAAGCCTGTGACACACCGCACGACCCACCGGGCCCTGCGCACACCGTCATGAGGCGCGCTTTGAGGCAGCGTGCCGAGAGGAGACAGCTCATGACGGCCGAGACCGAGGTGCTCGGTGAAATCCGACGGCTGCGCGCCCGCGTGCCGCAGCTGACCGGCGTGCTCGCCGCGAGCGTCGACGGCCTGGTACTGGCGACGGACACCGCGGAGGCCGAGAGCGTCGCCGCGCTCACCGCGGCCGCGCTGGGAGTCGCGCAGCGGCTGACCGAGGCCACCGGGCAGGGCGGCTTCAAGGAGCTGCTCGTCCGTGGCGAAGCGGGCTACGTCGCCACCTACGCGGCCGGCTCGTCGGCCGTGCTCACCGTACTGGCCGAGCCCCGCGTCAACGTGGGCCGGCTGCATCTCGAGGCCCGCCGCGCCTCCACCCGCGTCGGGGCGCTGGTGGACGCGGCCCTCGAACGACCGCTGGAGGTGTGACGGGAGGGCCGCCGCCCCCGCGGATCCCCCCGCGCGAAACCGCACCGGAACCCCCCGCGCCACAACCGGCCGCGCCACGACCCCCCGCACCGCAACCACCGCGAGAACGACAACCGACCGACGGAAGGAACGTGCGCCTGCCATGGCCAACACCGAGACCGCACTCAAGGAAGCAACCACCATCGAGGGCGCCATCGGCGCCGCCCTCGTCGACTACACCAGCGGCATGGCGCTGGGCACGATAGGCGGTGGCAAGGACCTCGACCTGACCGTCGCCGCCGCCGGGAACACCGACGTGGTCCGCGCCAAGGTCCGCACCATGGAGCACCTGGGCCTCAAGGACGAGATCGAGGACATCCTGATCACCCTCGGCTCGCAGTACCACCTGATCCGCCTGATGAAGAGCCGCGGAGCGAACGGCCTCTTCCTGTATCTGGCGCTGGACAAGGAGCGCGCGAACCTGGCGATGGCCCGCCACCAGCTGAAGAAGATCGAGGCCGAGCTGGAGGTCTGATCCGGCCCCGCCTCAGCCCCGGCGCCGCGCCCCTCAGGGCGCGGCGTCACCGGCGGCGACCCCTGTCGTTACGGAACTCCTTGAGCGGCTTGCCGACCGCGCCGTCGGCCATGCGGTCGGCACGCATCCACAGCGGCGTCTCGTCCGCGCGCTCGCGGCGGCCCAGCCACCCGGCCTTGAGCCACAGGCCCGCCCTCACTCGGCGAAGAGGCCGCGCTCCGCCGCCTGTGCGTCGAAGTCCTCCAGCCGGGCCTGTGCGTCCGGCAGGCCGTCGCACATCGCCTCCAGCAGGACCCGCCCGAGCAGCATCGGCGCGCAGGCCGTGTCGAAGGCCAGACCGGTGCCGACGGCAGCCGGGATCAGCAGATCGCTGTGGGCGGCCACCGGCGCGAACGCCGAGTCTGCGACCGTCACCACCGTCAGACCGGCCGATTGCGCGTAGGCCAGGGCGTCCACGACTTCCTTCGGGTGGCGCGGCAGGGCGAAGCACAGCAGCGCGCTCGCCCCGGCCCGCCGTGCCGCGTCGATCCGGTCGGAGAGCATCGAGCCGCCCTCGTCGAGGAGCCGTACGTCCGAGTGCACCTTGGCCGCGAAGTAGGCGAACCCCCGCGCCTGCGACGACGCGGCCCGCAGCCCCAGTACCGGCAGCGGCCGGGACGCCGCCAGCAGCCGCCCGGCCCGCTCGACGGACGCCGGCTGCGCGAGCAGTTCGGCCAGGTGCCGCAGATTCTCGATCTCGGCCTGCACCGCCTGCTGGTACTCGTTGTACGTGTCGCCGCCCTCGGGTGCCTCCGGCGGGACGACCTCGCGCAGGTGCTTTCTCAGCGCGGGGTAGCCGTCGAAACCGAGCGCGACGGCGAAGCGGGTGACGGACGGCTGGCTGACCCCGGCGAGTTCGGCGAGTTCCACGCTGGACAGGAACGGCACGTCCGCGGCGCGGCGGACCATGCAGTGGGCGATACGGCGCTGGGTGGGCGTGAGCCGATGCCCCTCGAACAGCTGCTGCAGTCGTGCGGCAGGGCTGTCGCTCATGCCATCCCCCTCGTCCCGGCCCGCTTATTCAGTCAACAAGAACTCTGCATGACCATATGCAGTCGGGGCAAGACGGACCGGGGCGCGCGGGTCGAGTGAGCGCCGAAGCCAACGGGCGCCCTTCGCCACGGTCGCGGCCAGCACCCGCGGCGGCAGACTCGGACGGCCGTTGGACGAGGGGTGCATGTCCGCGAACATCCCCGGCGGGAACAGCACCTCGCGATGCTCGGCCAGGAACGCGAACACGCTCCCGGCCGGGATCGTCGAGATCAGGTCCTCTGGTGCCGTACGCACGCGAACGACCAGACGAGCCGCCATTTCAGGAGCCAGCGACCGCCGTTCTCCCGCAGACACGACGGACAGGCGTTGGAGTGCTTGGGCAGCACGGTCCGCTGCCGGTACCGCCACGCGGCCCAGGCCCCGTACTCCTCCGCGTCGTCCGACGGCAGCGGCTCCAGCGCACTGCCCGCGTAGTGGGCGAGCGTCATGCTCCGCAGCCGCTGCCCCGTCACCCCGGTGCTCTGGCTCACCGCACGCACGACCGAGTCACTGACGCGGTGGCCGAACACGGCCGACACCGTGCTTGAGCTGATCAGGCCCGCCATGCGCAGCGCATCAGTCCGGGAAACCTGTTTGAGCCGCGCGAGCGCGTCCCCCAGCTCAGCAGAGACTCACCGGGATACGGATCGGGTACGAGCGCGAGGCGACGTGGACTCACAGCTCGGGTTCCCGCCGGGCCGCCGCGGATTCGCTCAGGCACCCCAGGCGCGCGCCCAAACCCTGCGCCAGGGCCAGGTGGTAATCAGTGACGAATTCCGTTTGCCGTGCTCAGTACCGATGACCATGCAAGCGGACAGGTCGGCAGCACCGGCGAGCGCTTCGATGCTCACGCCGTTCCGCTCCCGAGCATCGCGAACCGGGGAGACCACAGTCGCGCGCGGGCCGTCAACGGCGCAGGTATGCCGCGCCCGAGCGAACGCCCCACCGGTAGGTGGCCAGGGCGCACAGGGCTACCGCGACCGTGTCCCAGGGCGCCGGGATCACGTTCGCACCGCCGAAGCTTCCGAGGCCGGAGAGGATCAGCAGCCATGCGAGGTAGCCGAGGAGCCAGGCACCGGTCCGCAGTTCGGTGCGGAGGTCGAGGTCGCGGCGGCGCAGCACGGCGAACAGAACCACGGCGGCCAGCAGTTCGGGCAGCGCGATCCGCAGGTTCTCCCACGCGGACCAGTGGACGAGTTCGGAGGCGACCACGAAGCCGGCCGGGGCAATCCAGCCGAGGCCCCGGACCCAGCCCGCCAGCCGCTCGGGGGCGGCCTCCCGGAAAGCGCCCGCCGCCACGGAGCACAGCGCGTAGGTCAGCAGGGCCAGGGCGCCGACGACGGTGATGATGTCGTGCCAGCCGCTGGACGGCAGCAGAATGACGACGCTCAGGACGAAGTTGAGGGCCATGGCGTTCCGCGGGACGCCCGCGCGCTCCGACACCACGGAGAACCGCCGCGGCAGCGCCTCGTTCTTGGCCACCGCGTAGGTCTCCCGGCTGCCGGCAGCCACCGTCACGTACGTCGAGCCGCCGGGCGAGAACACGGCGTCGGCGTAGATGACCGCGGCCAGCCAGCTGAGGTTGAGCAGCAGGGCCAGCTCGCCGAACGGGGACGCGAAGTTCAGCCCGCGCCAGCCTTCGGCGAGGCTCTCGGTCGGGACGGCGAAGATGAAGGTCAGCTGGAGCAGGACGTGCAGGAGGACCGAGAGCCCGATGGCGGTGAGCACCGCGCGGGGGATGTCCCGCCGGGGGTTCTTCGCCTCGGCGGACAGCTCGATCGGGGAGGCGAAGCCGTCGATAGCGTAGACGATGCCCGCGCTCGCGATCGCGGTCAGCGAGGCCGTCCACCCGTAGGGGGCGAAGCCGCCGCCCGCGGAGACGTTGCCGGGGTGGAAGCTCGACAGCAGCAGCGCCACGATCGTGAGCACCGGCACGAGCACCTTGACGACGGTGACCAGCAGGTTGAGCCGGGCGAAGAGCCTGACCCCGAACCAGTTCAGGACGACGAGCAGCAGCAGGAGCGCCGCGCCCGCGAACCGGCCGCGGGTGGTCAGCGCCTCGCCCTCGTACATGCCCGGCAGGTAGCGGTTCGTGTACTGCACGATGGCGGATGCCTGGGCGGCCATCGTGCTGGCGACCGCGAGGAGCACGGTCCAGCCGATGAGGGTGCCGGCGAGCGGCCCGTTCGCGAGGAGCGGCCACCGCACCATGCCGCCCGCCTCGGGCGAGCCGGCGCCCAGCTCGATGAGGACCAGGGCGACCAGGGTCAGCGCGGCACCGCCGATCAACCAGGAGATCACGGCCGCGGGGCCGGCGGCCTGGGCGCCGTAGTACGAACCGAAGAGCCAGCCCGAGCCGATGATGCCACCGAAGGCCACACCCGTCAGGCTCCAGTAGCCGAGTTCGCGCCGGAGCTTGCCGTCCTGCCCCGGCTCCGTCCGGGTCTCGGGACCCGTCGCGGTGGCGGTCACGCCGTGCCTCCGCGGTGTGTTCTCCCGGCGTCGGGCAGGGCGGATCCGTGCGTTGTCAATTCCACGTTGTCTTCTCCAGTGTGGCGGCCAGTGGCAGGTCGGCCAGGGGCGCGCGCCGGGTCAGACGCGGTCGGCGACGAGTGCGGCCAGCCGGCCGATCCCCACGTCGATCCGCTCGGCCGACAGGGCGCTGAAGGAGAGCCGGATCTGGTGCGATCCGCCGTCCCCCGCGTAGAAGTGGTACATCGGTGTCCAGAGGACTCCGAAGCGTTCGGCGGAGCGTGCGAGCAGGGCGTCGTCCGCGCGGAAGGGCAGGGTGACGACGACGAACATGCCGCCCGCCGGGACGTTCCACGAGACGCCGGATCCGCGCAGCGGACCGTCGGCGCCGAAGCGCTGTTCGAGGCCGGTGAGTACAGCGCGCAGGTTGTCGCGGTAGACCTGGGCCTCCCGCACGGTGGCGCGCTCCACGCTGCAGCCGTGCTTCAGCAGGAAGCCGCCCACGACCGCCTGGGCGACGGTGGAGGTGTTGAGCGTGAGCATGCTCTTGAGCTTGGCGAGTTCGTCCGCGAACAGACCGCCGTCGGCCATCGGCTGGTCGGCCACCACGTACCCCACCCGCGCCCCGGCGAAGGCGGTCTTCGCGAAGGACCCGAAGTAGACGACGCGGTGCCCGGTGTCCAGGGACTTCAGAGTGGGCAGCCGGCCCTCGCCGCCGTGGAACATCGAGTACGGGTTGTCCTCCAGCAGGAGGATGTCCTCCCGTTCCGCCAGCTCGAGGAGCCGGTGGCGGTCGGCCTCCGGGACGCTGACGCCACTGGGGTTGGCGAAGTCCGGGACCACGTAGCAGGCTCGCGGGCGCAGCCCCTCGGCCCGTGCGCGGCGGATCTGCTCCTCCAAGTCGGCGAGGTCGATGCCGCCGGGCCCTTCCGCGACCGGCCGCACCGGCATGTCGACGAGCCGGGTCGCGCCGAGGAAACCGACGTACGAGGGGTACGCGGCGAGGACCACGTCGCGCTCGTCGCGGCGCAGCGCCCGGAGCACCAGGACCATCGCCTCCTGGCAGCCGGTGGTGACGAGCACGGACTCGGGGTCCACGGTCATCCGTTCGTCATCGGCGAGATGACGGGTGATCAGATGGTGGATGAACCCCTTGGTGCGGCCGTACTGGAAGAAGGTCCGGCGGACGTCCTCCGGGCTCTGGCCGAGTTCGTCCACCAGGTGCCGCTCGAAGGCGTTCAGGTAGTCGCCGAGGGCGGCGACCTCGTAGAAGCCCTCGTAGGGGCGGCCGGCGGCGAAGGAGACGGCGTCCGGGTGGCGGCCGGCGATGTCGTTGAGCAGGGTCATCGCCGTCAGGCACGGGTCGGTCACCGAGGCGTGCAGCCCGACGGGGTCCAGCCGGACACCGCCGGGCGCCGCCGCCAGCGGCGCCGGAGCGCTGCCGACGTGCTCGGAAACACTGGTCATCTGGGGGTCCTGTTCTCGCCGCCGGATCCGGCGGATCGGTCGCTCCGCCGCGGCGCGTCGGCGGATTCAGTCGGTCAGTGCGTCGGCACGGAGTTCCACCAGACGCTCGGGCTCCCGGAGGTCGTCCTGGACATGGGCCATGTCGTCTCCCACGGCGACGACATGGGCGTAGCGGGTGAGGAACGCGGCAGGCGGGAGGTCCAGTTCGTCCCCCGGCTCGGCGGTGATGCCGGTCTCGTGGATCGTCGGCCCGAACCGGCCCTCGTGGACGACGACCTCCACGGTCCGGCAGTGCCCCTCGGGCAGCAGGAACCTGACGGCCGCGGCCTTGCGCTGTTTCGGGGTGAGGTCGGCGGCGCGCCCGGCAGCGGCGTGGGCCGCGGCGACCGTGGGGTCGACGCCGGTGGCGAGCAGGCCGAGGTAGGGGATGAGGTCGCCGCCGAGCCGGGCGTTGACCTCGACCAGGCGGGGGCCGGCGGGGGTCAGCTTGAACTCGGAGTGGGTGGCGCCGTGGACGAAGCCGAGGGCGCGGTGGATGTCGCGGAGCTGGCCGAGCAGTTCCTCGTCCTCGAACAGCGGATCTCGCGCGTCGACGTCGTGGCCCGTCTCCTCGAAGTACGGTTCGAGGCCGAGCCGCTTGTGGGCGATGACCGTGGGGGTGACCTCGCCATCGTGGATGACCGCGTCGACGCTGATCTCCGGGCCGGTCAGGAACTCCTCGACCAGCACGTTCGCCGGGTAGCGCGGCAGGTTCATGAAGTCGGCGCCGTCGGCGGCGGCGAAGGCGGCGGCGATGTCCGCGGGGCCGTCCGCGCGGACGACGCCGAAACTGGCGGCCATGGCACGCGCCTTGACGATGACCGGGTAGCCGATCTTCTCCGCCGCGGCGAGGGCCTCCTCGGCGCTCTGGACGGTGAGGGAGGCGGGCTGGGGCACGCCGGCGGCGGTCAGGGCGGCACGGGTGGCCGCCTTGTCCCGGCAACTGGCGATGGTCTCGGGCGGGCTGCCCGGCAGGCCGAGGTCCTGCGCGAGCCGCGCGCAGAACACGACCTGCGTCTCGTCGTAGGTGAAGACGCCCACGACCGGCAGGGAGCGGACGACGTCGAGGGCCGCCTCGCGCACCGCCTCCGCGTTCCGGGTGTCGACGCGGGTGGCGCCCGCGCAGTACCGCAGCTGCCAGGTCGCGTCGGCCGAGTCCAGGAGCCACAGCCGGTAGTGCTGCGAGACCGCGGCCAGGATGTACTCGCGGTAGGGGCGGTACCCGCTGCCGACCAACAGCAGGACCGGCGCCTCCCGTGCGTCGGTGTCCGGGGTGTGAACGGCCGGGTTGGTCATGACGGTTCCTTCGGTCTGTACGGAGACGGGCTGTGAACGCGGAGACGAGCCGTGCGCGGGGCAGCCCGCGCGCGGCCGGACGCCGTACGGCGCGCACCGGACGCGGCGGTGCGGGGCCCGGTCGGCTCCGGGGAGGAACAGCCGCGCCGTTCACGGGTCCACGCGCGGGGCCGGAGTTCCGGAGGGGCGAATACCGCAACCGGAATGAATTTCCAGCAGGCTTGATTCTTACTGCCGTCCTGAACATATGTCAACGGCTCACCGGACCGCCCGGAATTCCGGCACACCACAATTCCTCCGCCGCCCGAAAGTATCGGACCTGCACGGACATTCTCGCATTTCACGCCCTCTCGCGACATGGCCCCGCACATATCCGGGACGCTACTGTAGGCCGCATGGATATCCACGTGCAGAAAAACCCCGGGAACTCCCGGAACACCTCATTCCCCCTTCCCGGAGAAATCACCGTCTGGCTGCCGACTCCGGAATCCGAGGCGCTCATGGGCGGGCTCCCGCAGGGATTCCGGGCCGATGTGTGGACCGGGGAGGACGAACTCCCGGCGAGCGCGGACACCGTGGAGGTGGTCGTCCCGCCCTACGGCGTCGGCGCCGCCCGGCTGGCCCGCCTCGCCGAGCTGCCCCGGCTGCGGCTGGTGCAGCTGGAGTCCGCCGGCGTGGAGTGGATCAGGCCGCACATCCCGGAAGGCGTCGTGCTGTGCAACGCCAAGGGCGCGTACGACCGGGCGGTCACCGAGTGGGTCGTCGGCGTCGCCCTCTCCCACCTCCTGCGGCTGCCCCGGTTCGAGCAGGCCCGCCGCGACGGACGCTGGGACTACACGTACACCGACACCCTTGAGGACAAGCGCGTGCTGCTCGTCGGATACGGGGCCCTGGGCTCGGCCCTGGCCCCGTTCCTGACCGCGTTCGGCGCCGAGGTCACGGCCGTGGCCCGCCGGGCGCGCCCAGGCGTGCACGGCGTGGACGAGCTGCCCGGACTGCTGCCCGAGGCCGACATCGTGGTCCTCCTGCTGCCGCTGACCGAGACCACCACGGGACTGATGGACGCCGCCTGCCTGAGCCGGATGCGGGACGGCACCCTGCTGGTGAACGCGGGCCGCGGCGGCCTCGTCGACACCGACGCGCTGGTCGCCGAGCTGTGCGCCGGCCGGCTGTACGCGGCGCTCGACGTGACCGCCCCGGAGCCGCTGCCCGCCGGGCATCCCCTGTGGTCCGCCCCCGGGCTGATCCTGACCCCGCACACCGCCGGGTCGAACACCTCGCCACCGGCGAAGGCCATGGCCATCGCCAAGGCCCAGCTGACGCGCTACGCCTCCGGCGAGCCACTGGCCAACGTCATCGGGGACGCGGGCTACTGACCGGACGCGGTCACCGGCCCCCCTGGCGGGAGGGCCGGGCACCCGCCCGCGGGTCACAGCCAGCCGGAGCGGACCAGCGCCTGGAGCTGCCCCTCGACGGGGGCGGGCGGCTCGCCCTCCGGCGGGTTGCCCAGCTCGCCCGCCCGCACCCGGTCGAGGAGCCTACGGGTCGCGTCCACGATCTCCGGCGCCGCCCGGCGCAGCTCCTCGGCGTCGGCCGGACCCGCCGTGTCGGCGGGGAAGCCGGCCGCCTTCAGCAGACCGTCGAGGTCGGCGAGGCGGTCCACCAGCCAGCCCAGCGGGTCCGCGGACAGCTCGCGGACGAAGACCCGGTCGCCCGGGTCCCAGCCGGTGAACACCGGGTGGTGGTGGGTCCGGTCGAAGCTCCCGGGCCTGCCGTCGATCGACTCCAGGAAGTCGGCGCGCCACACGGGCCGGTCCACGGCGATCGGGTAGGCGGCGTAGACGGAGTCCACGAGCGTGCCCTGCTCGACCAGCCGCAGCTCCAGGCGGACCCCGTGCTCGGGGCTCTCCTGTCCCTTGAGCGGTTCGGGGTCGACGAAGTACAGATCCCCCACCACGATGCCGACCTTGTCGAAGGCGAACATGTAGAGCATTCGGATTCCTCTCGCAGCGTGCGATTGAGACGGTGGCGCGGCGCGACGGCCGCACCACCCTTCATGCCTTCGGCGCCCGTCCGGCGGCCGGGGCGCCCGGGCCGGGCTCGGCCGCCTTCTCCGGTTCGGTCCCCCGAGGCGCCCGTACGCTCCGTACGCCCGCCCAGATCAGGACCGCCAGGACCGAGGTGACCAGTGCCGGGGCAAACCGCAGCACCTGCTCCGGCAGCGTCACGGACCAGCCGAGCAGCATGGAGGACAGGGCGGCGCCGCCCAGGATGAAGGCCCGCATAACCGCGTTGACCCGGCCGGACACCTCCTCGGGTATCGCCCGGAAGCGGTACTCATTCGTGGTGACGTTCATGCCCCCCTCGCCGACCATGAGGCCGCAGAAGCCGAGGACCACGACCCCCTCCCAGGGGGCCAGGAGCCCAGCGGAAGAGACGGCGCACACCAGGAACCAGAGCCGAATACGCCGCTCCGCCGGGGCGTCCTGCCAGAGCCTGCCGCCGAGCCAGGACCCGAGGGCGCCGCCGGCGGCACCGGCAGCGAGGACCGCGCCCGCCCAGCCGCTGGACCAGCCCCAGGTGCCGGCGGCGAGGACCAGGATGACGGTCGGTACGGCGCCCGCGCCGAGGTTGTACACCGAGAGCACCAGGGTGAGCCGCGGCACGCCCCGGATCTTCCGGAAGCTGCGGAAGCCCTCGACCTGCATGCGCAGGAAACCGCGTTCCACGACCGGCTTCTCGCCGCGCGGCAGGACGGCCGCGACCACCGCAGTGACCAGGAAGGTCGCGGCGTCGATCCACAGCGCCGCGTACCCGCCGACCCCGGCAAGCACCAGACCGGCGACGGCGGGACCGGCGGTGCGGGCCAGTTCCGTGGCGGCACCGAACCTGCTGTACGCCTCGGTGAGCCGATCCTGTGGCGCGAGCATGGGCAGCAGGCTGAAGTCGCTGGTCAGGTTGGACGTCACGGTGCCGCAGCCGGCGACCAGCAGCACCACGAGGACGAGTTCGACCTGGTCCGCCATGAGCAGGAACGGCGTCAGCGCGATGAGCACGCCCTGCACCAGTTCGGAGACCATGAAGACCATGCGGCGTTCGTAGCCGTCGATCAGGGTGCCCAGCAGCGGCGACGCGACGAACGGCAGGTACTGCACGCCGAGGCTGAGCGAGGCCATCAGGGGGGAGCCCGTACTGGCCAGGATCGTCCACGGCATCGCCAGGTGCAGGAAGGTGTTGCCCATCTCGGAGATCGACGCCGCGGAAGTCAGCAGCCAGAACTTGCTCCATGTCTCCTGCGCCGGAGGGCGTCCCGGCGGGCGGGTCACAGCCGGGGCCGCGCCTGGCCCGTCGGCTTCCGCACTGTCCATGCTCTTTCTGTCTCCTCGATCGGTCCGGATTGCGGCGGTGAGTACGCCCCCTCGCGCGGGCGTACTCACCGGGGATCAGCTCACGTGAGCGGCGATGGCCCGAGCGCAGTCCAGGGACTCGGTGTGGCTGGTGTCGACCTCGACGTCGTAGACGACACCCTTGTGCACGATCTCCGCCTGCGAGACCGCCATGCCGATGACGCGGTCACCGCGGGCGATCTCGCGGCCGGCCGCGATCTCGGGGTCGCAGTGCACGCCGACCCAGAGCACCTCAAGGCCCTCCAGGTGGGCGCGCAGGCGGTCCTGGGAGGCCGCTCCACTGAGGAACACGTCGTCGATAATGACCCGGGCCCCGGCCCGCGCCATGGCGGCGACGCCCTTCGTCCATGCCTCCTCCATCTCGCGGAAGCCGTCGCCGAGGACGACCTCACCCTGCTGCCCGAACTCGACGCCGGAGCCGGACTCGATCAGGGACGGCGGCAGCCGGTCGATCAGGTCGTCGACCCCGAGGTTGATCCACGGATGGGGCAGGATCGCCTTCAGACAGCGGGTGATTCCGGTCTTGCCGGAGCTGGATCCGCCATTCAGCACGATGACTTGAGTACTCACTTGATCGGCTCGCCTTCGAGAGTGATGCGTTCCATTCTGCGGGCGTGCGGCCAGTAGTCGGAGACGGCGTAATGCTGGCTGGCCAGGTTGTCCCAGATCGCCACGTCTCCTTCCTCCCACTTGAAACGGCACTGGAATTCCGGACGCCACGCCAGGAGGTGCACCATATCCAGAATCCGCTTGCTCTCCGCCTCGTCGAGTCCTTCGATGCGGACGCCCGAAACCTTGTTGGAGAAGAGGGACTTCTCGCCGGTGAAGGGATGGGTGAGGACCAGCGGGTGGGACTGCGCGGGGTACTTCTCCCGCATGCGGCTCAGCGCCTCGTCGTTTCCGTCAAAGGCGGGGAAGTAGATCTGCATCCAGTCGTGGACGACGCGCAGTCCTTCCAGCTCCTCTTTGACCTCGTCGGGGAGGGAGACGTACGCCGCCGTCATGTTCGCCCAGCAGGTGTCGCCGCCGCGCGGCGGGATCTGCACGGCGCGAAGAATCGAGCCGAAGGTCGGGACCTCGCGCCAGTTGAGGTCGCTGTGCCAGGCATTGAGGTTCCCGGTGTGCTTCTCGTCGTGGTAGATGCCGGTGATCTCCGGGTACTCGTGGTACGGCTGGAACGGCGAGATGCCGTGCACCACGGGCTCTTCCTCGGAGATGAAGGGGTGCACCTCGGTCCTGCCGAGCCGCTTCGCAACCTGTACGAAGGTGTGACGGTCGAGGTGCTGGCTCTTGAAGAACACCGCCTTGTGCTGCAGCAGCAGCTCGGTGACGAAGTCGCGGAGCCCCGGGTCGGCGGGGTCGAGACGGTAGTCGTCGACGACGACTCCGATGTGGGTGCCGAGCTTGGTGCGGGCCACTAGTCCTCTGCCTTCGTTTCGAGTGTGTACGTGTTGACGATCCGCGTCATGTCCTGCTCCACCGCGGCCGTGGATTCCCCGCTGACCAGGAACTTCCCGGTGGTAGCCCAGGTCTGTCCGCCGGCGTCGAGGAGGTCGCCGACCGCAGGAGTGCTGACGCCCACGACGGAGCCGGGAAGTCCGTCAAGTCCGTTGACGGCGAGGACCCGTACGATCCCGGAGACACCCGGCATGTACAGCCAGCCGGAGGCCCCCACCCCCCGCTGGTCCAGCATGATCCTGGGCGTGGCCAGTTCGGACGGCCGGCCCAGACAGGCGAGCACCGCCTCGCGGGCCAGGTCGACGCCGAAGACCTCGCGATGGTGCCAGTTGATGCCGGCGCCGCCGAAGCGGTTGCCGATCTCCAGGAAGACCAGCTCGTCGTCGGGCGTGTGGAACAACTCCAGGTGGATCGTGCTGTCCCTGAGACCGAGAGCCTCCACCACGACCTCGGTGAACTCTCGCATCCTGGCAACGAGTTCAGGACGGTCGGGGGTGACCGCCGCCAGCGGGGCGGTGCCGTGCTGGAAGTCGAAACAGGTGTCGAGGTAGCGGGAGGCGCAGAACCAGCGCATCCCCCCGTCCCGGACGACACCGTCGATGTGGTGGATGGAGCCGTCCACGAACTCCTCGGCCTCGTACCCCTCCTCGATGCCGCCGGCCTCGGCCAGCGCGAGGAGTTCCGCGGCGCCGTCCAGGATGCGCACGCCGATGCTCGCGCCCTGACTCCGCGGCTTGAGCACGATCCGGCCCGGCACCTCCGCGGCGAACGCCGCGAGTTCCGCCCGGCCGGTGTCCGGCCCCACAGCGAGGAACCTCGGCACGCGGATGCCAGTGCCCGACAGCGCCTCCTTCATCGGCACCTTGTCGCGGCAGAGGAGCGCGGTCCTCGCGTCCGTGCCCGACACTCCGAACCGCTCACGGAGCCGGGCCGCGGGCAGGGTGGTGTGCTCATAGAGGCCGACGATCCCCGCGGGCTGGCCGAACTCGGCGATCAGGTCCGCGACCAGCTCGCCCATGCGGTCCACGGCCCGGTCATAGGTGTCCAGGTCGTCCGAGTCGGGCAGGTCGAGCACGACGATCCGGGCGAACCTGGACGCCAGGTCGGCGGGCAGCCGCGCCGCGCTCACCCGGGACATCACGACGGTCACGTGGTCGGTGTCGAAGTCCACGGTGCGCGCCTCGGAGGCGTGGAACCCGATGTGGACGACGTGCTGCTTGCCGGCGGTCACGGGCGCACCGCCATCGTCTCGTGCCGGAACAGCCGCTTCGCGGTGCCGCCCCGCTCCTCCACGTACGCGACCAGCTTGTCGCTGTCGATCATCGCCGGGTGCCCCTCGTCGTACTCGACGCACATCACCGCGCCGAGCCAGGGTTCCTGGCCCATCGCGTACACGTGGACCCGGTCGGCGCCGAGCGCGTCGACGATCGCCGCCGCCTGCTCGAAGTTGCTGCCCTTGAGGCGCCGACCCGCGTCGATCCGGCGCTCCAGCTTCTCCGGGAAGAGGGGGCCGTAGAGCCAGCTGACCGCCGCGCCCACGCTCTCCATCCCGATGAACACCGTGTGTACCTGGCCGAGTGCGGCCGTCACCCTCGGGTACAGCTCGGGCGAGACGTTGGTGGAGTCCGCGGCGAACAGGACCCGGGCGCCGTCCAGGTCCAGCATCCAGCCGCACTTGGTGCGGATCCGGATGTCGCCGTGCTCCCCGAGGAAGGGCACCGCGGTGATGGTGCCGCCGGGCGTGCCGAGCACGTCCAGGTCGTCGAGTTCGACGACGTCCCGGAAGCCGAGCCGAGTCAGCACCCGCTTGAGGTCGGGGTCGACGAGGCTGGAGTTCGCGGACTTGGCGATGACGACGCGCCCGACCCGGTGACGGATCTTGATCAGCGTCTCCAGGAGCATGTGGTCCTGGTGGTTGTGCGTGATCATCACGTAGTCGATGCGCTCGGGCAGGTCGTCGAAGGTGAACCTGCCGTCACTCTCGCGCGAGTAGCCGCTGTAACTGATCACGGGGTCGACGAGGAAGGTGGTCCCCCGGTGGCGGACGAACACGCAGGCGTGGCCCACGTAGGTGATGACGTCCTCGCCGGGTCCCGTCGGCCCCGAGGCTCCTGCGGGCTCCGGGTCCTCCTCGAAGAAGCCCCGGAAGGCGGCGGCGCGGTCCCCGTCCAGGCCGAGGCCGGCGATCACCCGGTCCAGCTCCGCCGCGGTGAGTCCGCCGCGGAAGACCATGTCGAGGAGTTCCGACCCCAGCTCCACCGTGACCAGCACCTGCTCGGGCGTGTACGCGAGGACAGGGGTGGTCAGGGCGAAGGTGCGCGCGTCCTGGTGGACCTCGGAGAACCTGACCTGCTGGAGGCCGGGGTCGAAGTACGGGGAGTCGTAGAGGAAGGGTTCGATGAACCGGTAGTCCGGGGTGCGGTTGTCCCGGTTGTAGAACAGCTCCACCCGGCCGGCCAGCGGGGCGGGCAGCCGGCGGTACACCTCGTCCAGCGACGCGCCGGTCAGCTCCGGCAGGATCTCCCGCTCCAGCTCGTCGATGGCGTCGGCGAGTTCGAGCAGCGGGGCGTACCGCTCGCGCGCCGCGTCGTACCACTCCCGGATCCGCTCGTAGGAGCCGTCCTGCTCGTGCACGAACGGGCCGCCGAGGAAGCGGGCGTTACGCAGGGCCGTGCGGTGGGTCTCGGGGTCGGCGAGGTAGGACTCGACGATGTTCCGGTAGTGGTTCTTGAGGTACTTCGCCAGCGTCTGCGGCGGGATCAGGTACGACCAGGCGTACCACCCGGCGACGGCCGGCTCCGCGATGACGTTCTTCTTGAGGGACAGGGTCACATCAGGCTCCGCGCTCGCACACGTAGTACTGGAAGAGGAAGTCGTCCTGGCGCGCGACGGTCTGCCGGACGCGCAGTCCGGCGCTCTCCAGGTCCACGGTGTCGAGCAGGACGGGGCTGTGTCCGAGCAGCACCATGGTGCCGCCGGGGCGCAGCGTGTCGGCGAGTCCCGGCAGGATGGACCGGGCCTGGGCGGTGGAGACGACCTCGGAGTTGAGGAAGCGGCTGAAGAGGATGTCGACGGTACCCGGCTCCACGGCGGGGGTCGCCGCGTCTCCACAGACCACCTTCTCCAGGCGGGAGGCGGCGAAGTCGGCCATCTGCCGGCTCAGGTCCTGGCCCACCGTGCGGATCCGGGCCGGGTCCACGGCGGCGAACTCGGACAGGAACTGGCCCGTCGAGCAGGCCGGGTCGTAGGCGAGGACATCGCCCTCGGCGGCGGCGAGCCACGGGCCGAACCGCTCCCGTGTGTAGCTCCGGATGTGGACCTCGCCGAGGCCGAGGAAGGCGGCGCGCTCCTCGGTGACCAGCCAGCCGCCGGGCCGGCTGGTCTTCTCCCGGCCGGGGTCGCGCTGCTTGGCGAAGGGGTGGACGAGTTCCGTGAGCGGGGTGATCGCCTCGAAGGCGGCGCGGCGGCCGGCCTCGTCCAAGGGCTCGAACACGATCCGGGCATCGGCGTCGGAGGTACGGACGGACGTCACCTCGCCGACCACGTTGTACCAGTACACGCGGGAGCAGAAGACGCCCGGCATGCCCTGGTCGAGCACGTAGTCAGAGATCGTCTTGCACCCCGCGTACCAGCGGTCACCGGTCCGGAAGAGGAACAGCCGCTCGGGGCAGTCCGTGAGCCGCTCGCGCAGCTCGTGGCCGCCGGGACGCCGCCAGCGGGTGAAGTCACCCCGGCGGAGTTCCTCACACATGCTGATCTCGTCCTCGACGAAGGCCGTGTCGAGGGGGTCGCCCGGATCCCAGCGCTGCTCGGGGGCCGTGGTCGTGGCCACATCGGAATTCATGCGTCAGATCTCCAAGGTCTTGGTGAGTTCCCGGATGATCGGCCGGCACGTCGTGCGCACCGGTCCGGTCCAGCCCGGCTCGTCGAGCCAGAGCCGGAGTGCGGCCAGCACGCGGGTGTCCGCGGTACCCGCCTGCGTCACGACCGTGAGCCACTCCCGCGGCTCGGCCATGCCTACGTCTCCGAGTTCCGCGCGCAGTTCGTCCAGGCCGTAGGTGCGCTGGAGCAGGACGGTCCGCCGCTCCGGCGCCCGTCCGTCGGCCGCGGCCAGCAGCGAGTCGGCGACGTCGGCGACGTGGCAGACCGGCACGTAGCCGGTCAGCCGCGGCATGGCGCCCTGCTTCGCGGAGATCCGCAGCAGGCTCGCGAAGACGTCGTCGTCGAGGAAGGAGGCGTCGCCCGCCGTGTGGCCGTACACCAGTCCGGTGCGGACGATGTCGACCCGGCAGGCGTCGCCGTGCAGCGTCTCGACGTAGCTCTCGGCCACGAACTTCGACTGGGAGTACGGGTCGCCGACGGCTTCGAGGGCGTCCTCGGTGAGCGGCGTGAACTCGGGGCCGACGGAGGCGGCGGAGACGAACACGAAGCGGTGGGCGCCACGTTCGGCCGCCGCCCTGACCAGGGACCGGGTCGTGGCGACGCTGTCCTTGACCTGCCGCTCCAGCGGCAGCACGTGGTTCACGTGGTAGCCGCAGTGCACCACGGCGCCCCAGCCTCCGGCGTCGCCCGCGGGCCCCTCCAGGTCGGCGTAGGAGAGGAACCGTACGCCGGCAAAATCGGCCTCCTGCCGTCCGAAGCGCGCGCAGTGGCGTTCGACGACGCGCCGGGGGTTGCTGGTAGTGACGACGGTCACCGGACGGCCCGAGCCGAGCACCTTGTCGAGGACGTATCCGCCGATGAATCCGCCGGCGCCGGTGACGGTGATCGCCCGGGGGTCGCCGGCCGCCTCCCGCCGCAGGACCGCGACCGTCTCGCGCAGTTCGGCCAGCTCGGCCGAGACCGTGCGGAGGACGGCGGGCACAGGGGAGGCTGCGGCCTGCGGGCTCTCTCCGACGGCGGCGACGAACCCCTCGACCGTGAAGTCGTAGTTGAGCAGGTCGAAGGCGCTCCTGACCCGCTCCTCCCCGTAGATCCGGGCGAGTTTGACCTGGAGCTGCACCAGACCGAACGAGTCGCCGCCCGCGTCGAAGAAGGACGTGCCGGCATCGATCGGGGTGCCGAGGACTTCCTCGACCAGGGCGCTCACGGCGTCCTGGCCGTCCGTGTCGGCCCCGATCCCGGTGGACTCGCGCCCGGCGAGCGCGCGCAGGGCGTCCTTGTCGGCCTTGCCGGTGTGCGTGACCGGGATCTCAGGGACCGCGAGGAGGACGTCGGGCACCTCCCAGTTCGGGAGCAGCTCGCGCAGCCATGCCTTCAGCTCCGGCTCCGGCCGGCCGGTGGCGGTGTGGGCGAGGATCAGGGAGCCCTCGTGCGTCAGGACCGCGACGCGCGATCCGAGCAGCGTGGACAGTCGGCCTTCCAGGTCGGTGAGGGCGATCCGGTGGCCGAGACGCTTGATCTGGTCGTCGACGCGGCCGAGGTAGAAAACCTCGCCGTCGCGGAGGTCGACCTCGTCGCCCGTGTGGTAGGCGCTGCCGCCGTCGACGGTGGTGAACGGCCCGTCCCCCCGCTCCACGCCCTCGTAGCCGAGGGCGACTCCCCGGCCGACGATGACGAGTTCGCCGCGCCCTGAGGTGGCGTACGCGCCGGTGGCCGGGTCGTGGATGCGGGCCTCATACCCGTCGATGGGACGCCCGACGGACGTGGTGAACCGGCTCGGCTCGGCCACGGAGAAGCAGACGGTGCCCTCGGTGGGGCCGTAGGCGTTGAGCACCCGGCTGAACCGGGCCGCCGCCCGGAACTCCACCTCGGTCAGGGCCTCACCCGCGAAGACGACCGTGCCGATGGACTTGCGCGCCTCGTCGGTGAACCGCGCGTACACCGACGGCGGCACGGTGATCACGTCGCAGCCGTGCTCGGCCAGGTGGGTGCCGACCGTGTTCACCCAGGAGCCGCCGTCCCAGACGGGGACGACCAGGGTGCCGCCGGCGTACAGGGTCACGAGTACCTCGGCCACGGAGGCGTCGAAGGCCAGCGCGGAGAACTGCAGCACCCGGTTTCCGGGTTCGATGCCGAAGAGACGCGTCTGGGCCCGGCAGAGGTCCTCGATGCCCCGATGGCCGACGTTCACGAGCTTGGGCAGCCCGCTCGACCCCGAGGTGAAGACCGAGTACGCAGTCTCCTGCACCGGCCAGGTGGCCGGGCTCTCGGCGCCGTCCGCCGTGGCGGCCGTGGCGGCCAGCTCCGCCGCGACGACCACCGGGCGGCCGATGTCCTGTTCGCTCGGGACCTCGGTGGTACAGCAGAGCACCAGGTCGGGCCGGGCCACGCGCAGGGCCTCGCGCATGCGTTCCGGCGGAAGGCCGGGGTTGAGCGGGGTGTGGACCAGGCCGGCGCGCATCACGGCCAGCGTCCAGACGAGGGCCTCCGCGGTGTGCTCGCCGACTAGCGCGACGCGTATGGCCTCCGGGTGCAGGCTGCGCAGCCGCGCGGCGCGGTGCTGGGTGACCCGGTCCAGGTCGGCGTACGACCAGGTCCGCGCACCCGACTCCAGGGCAGGCTTGTCGCCGTGCGCGCCGAGGTGGTGAGCAAGGAGTGTGGAAAGATCCACTGGACTTCCCCTCAGGTTGGCTTGTCGGTTGGGAGGGGCCCTCCGCACGGGCGGACAGGCAGGAGGGACGGGAGGCTTCCGGCGCGTCGGAGCGGCTCGGCCGACGCCGGGCGGGCCGGGGGTGGCGTCGGTACGAGCCGTCCGGCGCCTCAGGACCGTGCGGCGTCCGTCCGGCCGGCCGTCAGCGCGCGCAGGATGTCGACGTACTCGGCCAGCGTCCGCTCGGCGGTCGGCAGGTTCATGACGTCGGCGCTGTACAGCAGCACCAGCACCAGCTCATCGCCCACCTCGTTGATCTCCACCGTCAGGTCGGCCTTGGCCGTGCCGTTGTCCACGAGCCACGGCACCACTCGGGCACCGTCGAGGGCGGCACGGGGACGCAGCGGCCCCTGGTAGGCCAGGACCACCTGGACGAGGGGCTGGCCCGATGCCCCGGCCCGGGCGCCGACGGCCCGCACGACATCGTTGAAGGCGACGTACTGGTGCTCCAGGCCGTCCTGGATCCTCTCGTCCACGGTGCGGAGCAGCGGGAGCGGGTCGGAGGCGCCGTCGAGGGTCACCCGCATCACCACGGTGTTGGTGAAGAAGCCGATGACGTCCTCGGCCTCCTGGCTCGGGCGCCCTGAGAATGGGGATCCGATGAGGACGTCCCGCTGCCCGGTGCGCCGCGACACCAGGAGGGCGAGCGCCAGGAGGCACACCGCGTACGGGGTGATGCCCTCGTCCTTGGCCAACCGCTCCAGGGCCGAGCGCAGTTCGGCTCCCGTCTCGTGGTTGATCCGGCCGCCCAGGTGGCTGAACGAGGCGGGCCGGGCCGCCACGGTCGGGAGGGCCGTCTCGGTCGGTGCGCCATAGAGCACGGAGCGCCAGTGGTCGAGGCCCGCCGCGAGCACGGGGTGTCCGGCCGTGGCGCGCTGCCACAGCGCGTGGTCGCGCGGGCGGAGCACGTTCGCGGGCCGGGGGGCCGGTTCCCGTCCGGCCCGACGCGCGGCGTAGCACTCCGCCAGGTCGAGGTCGAGCACGTCCTGCGAGAGGCCGTCGGCGACGGTGTGGTGGGTGACGAGGACAAGGACCCGTTCCTCGTCACCCAGGCCGAGCAGCGTCGCCGCGAGCAGCGGTGCCCGCTCCAGGTCGAAGGGGACCGCGCCGAGTTCCGCGACCCGACGGCGAGCCTCCGCGAGGGGGTCGGCCGAGCCGGTCAGGTCCTCCTCGGACAGCTCCACCGTCACCCGCGGGGCGACGTCGACGCGGAGGTCGGCACCGTCCAGGTGCAGGCTGCTGCGGAATGCCTCGTGCCGGTCCGCCAGGTCCTGCACGGCACGCCGCAGGGCCGACAGGTCCACGGGGCCGGTCACGTGGAGCGCGGACGTCTCGTTGTAGGCGACGGACGCGGCCTGCTTCATCCGGGCCTGTGTCCACAGCCGCCGCTGGTGCAGGGAGGCGGGGTGCGAGGGGCCGGTGCCGGTCCGGGTGAGCGGGGGCAGTGCGGCCCGTCCGGTCGCGCCGTCGGCGAGGATGCGGGCCAGTTCCGCCAGGGTGCCGGTGCCGAGGAGTTCCCGGACGGTCAGCGGGATCCCGAAGTGCTCGCGGACCCGGTTCTGCACCCGGATGGCCTGGAGCGAGGTGCCGCCGAGGGCGCGGAAGCCGTCACTGGTGCCGATCCCCTCGACGCCCAGGACGTCCTCCCAGATGCGGGCCAGGGCGGCCTCCGCTCCGGGGCGCGGGGCCTCTCCGGCCGCGCGGGAGCCCGCTCCCTGGGGTCGGTGGGCGCGTAGCGCGGCGAGGTCCACCTTGCCGTGCTGGTTGAGGGGGAGGCGCTCCAGGCGCACGAGGAAGGACGGGACCATGACGGGTGGCAGCTCTTCGGCCAGCCGGTCGGCCAGTTCCTTCTCGACGCCGGGGGCGCCGACGACGAAGCCGACGAGCAGGGCGTCCGGGCCCTCGCCCTGGACGACGACCGCGCAGGAGTGCACGTCCGGGTGGGCGGCCATCACCGCTTCGATCTCGCCGCGTTCGACGCGCTGGCCGCGGACGTTGAGCTGGCCGTCCACGCGGCCCAGGAAGTCCAGGTTGCCGTCGGGCAGGTGCCGCACCCGGTCGCCGGTGCGGTAGAGGCGGGCGCCGGGTCGGCCGCTGAAGGGGTCCGGCGGGAACTGGCGCTCGGTCAGTTCGGGGAGTTTCCAGTAGCCGCGGGCGAGGCCGCGGCCTCCGACGTACAGCTCGCCGGGTTCGCCCTCGGCCACGGGCCTCATCCGCTCGTCGAGGACGTGCAGTTCGCGGCCGGGCAGTGCCTTGCCGATCGGTGGCGCGTCGCCGGGCGGGCGTTCGTCCGAGGCGCTGGCCGCGACGGTCACCTCGGTGGGGCCGTAGAGGTTGACCAGGCGCCGGCCGGTCCCCCAGCGCTCTGCCGTCGGGGGCTGACATCGCTCCCCGATGTAGGCGAGCGTGTGCAGGGCGGGCAGGGGCGGGTCCTCGGTCAGTTCGGCGAGCAGCGCGGGCGGCAGCATCGCCCCGGTGACGCGGGCGTCCCTGAGGAACTCCACGAGGCCGGGCCCGGCCGTCTCGGTGCCGGCGGGCGGGATGACGACGGTGCCGCCGGCGGCGAGCACCGCGTAGATGTCGAGCGCCTGGGTCTCCCAGGTCAGCGGGTAGAACTGGAGGAACCGGGTGCCGGGTCCCAGCACCAGGTAGGGGGCGATCATCTCCATGAAGTAGGCCATGGAGTCGTGCACGTGCATGACGCCCTTGGGGCGGCCGGTGGTGCCGGAGGTGTACGTGATGAAGGCGAGCCGGTCGGGATCGCCGGTGGGCGGCGTCGCGTCGGCCGGCTCCTCGGCCGGTTCCTCGGCGAGTTCCTCGGCGATGAGGAGGGGGATCCCGGTGGCGGGCACCGCGTCCCGCATGGCCCGGCTCGCCACCGCCACGCGCGGGGCGATGTCCTCGAGGATCCAGCGCAGCCGGGCCTCCGGGTACACGGGGTCCAGGGCGACGTAGCTGCCGCCGGCCTTCAGGATGCCCAGCAGCGTCACCACCAATGCGGCGGAGCGTTCCAGGGACACGGCGACGAAGACGCCCGGCGCGACGCCGTGCGCGCTCAGTCGCCGGGCCGCGGCGTCGGAGCGGCGCTCCAGGTCCCGGAAGTCGAGTCGCTCGGCGCCGTACTCGACGGCCGGAAGGCCGGGATTCGACCGAGCGCGTGCCGCTATCAGGCCATGAATGGTGGACTGGCTCATTTACAGAAACCCACCGTGCGTTTTCCCCCACCAAATGCAATTCGTCCGCCGCGAAGCCTGCAGCCTCGGGCACAACGGAAGGAACGACGAACGGACACGAATTTCACCCATTCCAGTAGAACCCACGGGATCGGAGAAACAGAGGACGACCCGGCGAACGCGTGGAAACCTGCCGGATCCGGACATACGAATGCCCCGACAGAGGTCGGACCGATGCGTCGCAAGGGCACGGAAAGCATGTGCACCTTGCGTAGAGAAACGGGATATCCACCCCTGAAACGACCATCAGCCCCGAGCGGGAAAAACCGCACCATCGCCGAAGAACGGCAGGTCGAGAGGGCTCCTAAAGAGGCGTACCACGCCGCTGAGTATGCCCGGAAGATTCCCGAAAAGACCCTCTGGCCAGACCGGGAAAACTTGGGAAATTCTGCGCGGCGGCCAAGAACCCGCCGCCCTCATCCACTTCTGACCTCACTCTGTACCCCCGTTCACGCCCTGCTCGGCATGCCTTGTGAGCTGCGAGTCGCACTATAGTTTGGACTCGACGGGCAGGCAAGGAGAATCCTCCCTCCGGCCCCGACTTGACGGAGATGGTTGCGACTTCCGGACCTTTCTGTTTCGATGACGAACGCATGAGGCGGATGCCTCGACTCGGGGGCTTGAATGGGCGGTACCAGCGGGCCGGGTCCCGGTACTCCGTTCGGAACCACAGCGCCCGCAGCCCTACCGACGGACGGCAAGGAAACCACCTGTCGCTCAGACCGGAAAAGCGGCGAAGTAAGTCAGGCCGCAGCCTCGGTCCGGTGCTCCGGAGCCGGCCGGACCCTACGGAGCAGTCACCACATCAACCGCCGAAACCGTATGGTTCCGGCCTGCTCTCATGCGCGTTTCGGCCACGCCCGGAAAGCGGAATGACCGAATCCGACACGCTGGGAACGGCCATTCGCCGACTGTGCGTACGGGCTCGACCATGCCCATTTCGGACGGCCGGACCTCGCAATCAGTCATGACATGAAGGGAGGGCCTGGTGATTCAGGTACGTGAACCGACACAGCCACGGACCGCCGCCGGCGGTGATCCCGCCGACGACACGATCGCGCCACTCGACGACGTGACGATCACGCTCACCGACGCCGAACGCGAGGAGGCCGGGGAGGTGTTCGCCGCGTCGGCCCGTGCCCTGAAGGACCGGCCGCTGGACGACGAGGAGCTGCTGACGGAGGCCGAGCTTTCCGGGCTCCGGCTGCCGAGGCGGATCCTGGGGGAACTCGGCAGGTTCCGCCGGCACGGCAACGACGCCGGCGTGCTCCTGATCCGGAACCTGCCGGTCGACCCCGAGCCCCCCGCGACCCCGGCCGACGGGTTCCTCTCCCACTGGAACGAGCTGCCGGTGGCCACCTTCGCGCAGCTCGCCGTGGCGTCCACGGTGGGCGACGTCATCGCCTACGCGGACGAGAAGCTCGGCCGGATCGTCCAGGACGTCGCCCCCGTCCAGGGCGCCGAGAGGCGCCAGGAGAACACGGGGACGGTCTACCTGGAACTCCACACCGAGGACGGGTTCCACCCGTCCAAACCGGACTTCATCACGCTCCTGTGCGTACGCCCAGACCACGAGCGCACCGCCCGGACCGTCGTCGGCGCGGCGGCCCGGGCGCTGCCGCTGCTGTACGAGCGGACCACGGCGGTCCTGCGGGAGCGGCGCTTCCGCCTCAGGGTGGCCAGCTCGTTCGCGGACGGCTCCGACGACCTGCTCACCGATCCGCTGCCGGTGCTCTCCGGCACGGCCGCCGTCCCGGACCTCCTCGCCGACTTCCACGCCATGGAGGCGCTCGACGAGGAGGCGGAGGCGGCCCTGGAGGAACTCGAGTCCGCGTTCCTCGCCACCCTGCGGGGCGGCGTCCTCGACGTGGGCGACCTGCTCGTCGTCGACAACCGCACCGCCATCCACGGCCGTTCGGAGTTCACCGCGTGCCACGACGGAACCGACCGCTGGCTGCGGCGGTGCTTCGCCGTCACGGACATCCGCGCCTCCCGGGCGATCCGTCCCGCCGGCTCGCGCGTCTGCCGACCCCTGCGGGACATCGGCCTCTTCTCCCCCGGCCCGCTCACCACCCCACGAATCGAGGACCCGGCGTGCACTGGTTCATGACGAGCCTGGACGAACTCGCCGAGCAGCCGCCGCGGCACATGCTGCTGCTGTACTCCGGCGGAGTCGACGGAACGTATCTCCTCCAGCGGCTCCGGGCCCTGGGGACCACGGTGACGGCGCTGCACATCCGCATCGGCGACCGCGAGTCCTCGGCCGCCGCGGCCGAGCAGGCCCGGAAGTTCGGCGCGAGCTTCGTCGACGTGGACGTGACGGACCGGTTCTTCGAGGAGTTCGCTCCCGCCGCCGTCCATGCCGACGCCCTGTACCAGGACCAGTTCCCGGTCGGCTCGACGCTCACCCGGCCGCTCATGGCCCGGACCGCCGTCCAGGTGGCGCGGGAACGCGGCTGCGACGTGATCGGCCACACGGCGACGTACATGCAGAACAGCTCGATCCGGCTCAGCGGGTCGATCGCCGCCCTCGCCCCTGAGCTCGGCGTGGCCGCGCCCTTCCTCGGCTCCGACCTGCCGCGCGAGGCCAAGCTGGCGGCGCTCCAGGAGGCCGGCATCACCTTCCCGGAGGGCATCCACAGCGTCGACGCCAACCCCTGGGCGCGCGTCATCGAGTGCGGCTCCCTGGAGAGCCCGGAGAACCGCCTGGACGAGAGCGTCTTCCGGTGGACCCGGGACGTCGCCGACACGCCCGCCGACCCGGCCGAACTGCAGCTCACCTTCCGGCAGGGCCTGCCCGTCGCCCTCGACGAGGAGCCGATCGCCTTCGGCGACCTCGTGGAGCGGCTCAACGTGCTGGCCGGCGAGCACGGGGTGGGCCGGTCCTCCGGCCTTGAGGACACCCCGTTCGGCGTGAAGAACCACGAGATCCGGGAGGCGCCCGCCGCCACCGTGATCATCAAGGCGCACCAGGTCCTGGCCAATGCCGTCCTCACCGCCCAGGAGCACGCGGTGCGCGGGTCGATCGCCCGGGAGTGGACCACCACCGTGGTCCAGGGCGGCTGGTTCAGCCACCTCGGCGAGAGCCTGGCCCGGTGCCTGGCCGACCTGGACCGCCCGCTGGAGGGTTCCGTGCGGCTGCGGCTGTACCGGGGGGCGATCACCGTGCTCGGCGTGACCTCCGAGAACGGCCTCTACTACACCCGCTTCGGCAAGGCGTTCCACACGTCGATGTCCGACTATTCCTACACCCCTTGGCTGTCGCTGGCCACTCTGCCCAGCCGACTGCGACGATTCGGAGCACCGCGATGACCAGCAGCAAGAAGGACCTCGTCGACCTCTCCCACGTGGTGGTCGAAGGCATGACCACCTACCCGGGGCTGCCCGGGCCGGTGATCGAGGACCACATGTCGCGCGTGGACTCCCGCGACCGGTACTCCCCCGGCACCGAGTTCCAGATCGGGCGCATCACTCTCGTGGCGAACACGGGAACGTACGCCGACGTCCCCTTCCACCGCTTCGACGGCGGCGCGGACCTCTCCGAGGTGCCGCTGTCCCGCTTCGTCGATCTGGAGGGCGTGGCGGTCAGTGTCCCCGCCGGGTCGCCGAGCGGCATCGGTCCCGAGCTGTTCGAGGGCCTCGACGTGACCGACCGGGCCGTCCTCGTCCACACCGGCTGGGACCGCCACTGGGCCACCCCGTCGTACGGGAACCCCGCGCACCCCTTCCTCAACGAGGCGGCCGTCGAGTGGCTGGTGGCCCGGCGCCCCGCCCTGGTCGGCATCGACTCGGTCAACATCGACGACATGGCCGACCTGGCGCGGCCCGCGCACACCGGACTGCTCGCCGCGGGCATCCCGGTGGTCGAGCACATGACCGGTCTGGAGCAGGTCGTGGGCCGGGAGTTCCGCTTCCACGCGGCGCCGATCCCCGTCGCCGGCATGGGCACCTTCCCCGTCCGGGCCTACGCCCTCGTCGACGGAGAAGGCTGACCGGCACCGCCGGCGCAGAGGACACACTGCTTCTACGAAGGTCGTGGAGATGGAGAAGTACCACCTGGACGCCCAAGCCAACGCGGACATCGACGAACTGGTATGGGAATTGACCCGTGACCTGTCGAGCGTGCACGAGGCGGCGCTCCACAGAAAGGCCGCGGTGCTCGCGCACGAGCTGCCGCGGGAACTCCGGGAGGCGCTCGTCGGGTTCCGGCTCACCGAGCCGTCCGGCGGGTTGCTGCTGTCCGGCGTCCGGATCGGCGAGGAGATCGGGCCCACCCCCGCTGACTGGCACCAGTCCGGGGCGGAGGTCTCGCCGACGCTGCGGGAGGAGTCCGTCTTCGTCCTGTGCGCGCAGCTCCTCGGCGACCCGTTCGGGTACGCCACCCTGCAGAACGGGCTGATGATGCACAACATCGTGCCCATCCAGGGGCACGAGAAGGAGCAGATCTCCTCTGGCTCCGAGGAGACCCTCGAATGGCACACCGAGGAGGCGTTCCACCCCTACCGGGCGGACTACACCGGGCTGATGTGCCTCCGCAATCCGTACGGCGCGCCGACCACGTACGCCGAGATCTCCGACCTCGACATCGCGGAGGCCGACCGCGCGATACTCCGGCAGCCGCTCTTCGCCACCCGGCCGAGCGGCTCGCACTCACCGGAGCGCAACGCGTACACCACCCATCTCCCGGAGAGCCGGCACGCCCTGGCGAAGGAGAGCTTCGACCGGATCGAGGAGCTGCACCGCAACCCGCCGGCCGTGAGCATTCTCTTCGGTGACGAGGCCGATCCCTACCTGTGCGTCGACCCCGACTGCATGACCCCGCTGACCGAGGAGGCGGCCGGGGCGCTGGAGCGGCTCTGCGCCGAGATCAACCGGAAGCTCCAGGATGTCGCCCTCACCCCGGGCGACATCCTCTTCCTCGACAACAACGGCGCGATCCACGGACGCCGGCCCTTCAAGGCGCGCTTCGACGGCTCGGACCGCTGGCTGAAGCGGATGAACATCACGCGCGACCTGCGGCGTTCGCGGGCCCGTCGTCTCACGGCCGACGACCGGGTCGTCCGGTAGGGCGCACCCCGGCGGACCAGTGCGGCCCCGCGGCCTTCCGGCCCGCGGCCTTCCGGCCCGCGGCCTTCCGGCCCGCGGCCTTCCGGCCCGCGGCCTTCCGGCCCGCGGCCTTCCGGCCCGCGGCCTTCCGGCCGGGGGCCGCACCCGCCTACCCGGCGGCGTGCAGGAGGGGGAATGCCTCGGCGACCGAGGTCACGACTCGTCCCGGGACCGGCTCCCCGTCCTGGAGCGTCCGGCCGCCGGAGATCCAGATCGTCTCCATGCCCACGGCAGCGCCGCCCGCGATGTCGTGCTCCAGGGAGTCGCCGATCATCCAGGCTCCGTCGAGGCCGGTGTCCGCGTGCTCGGCGACCAACCGGAAGATCTCCGGATCCGGCTTGCGCGTCGGCTCGTCGTCGGCGAAGCACACCACGTCGAACAGGTCCGCCAGGCCGTCCCGCATCTTCGGCTGCTGGTCCGCCTCCGTACCGTTCGTCAGCAGGGCCGTCCGCCACCCGCGCGCACGCAGTTTCCTGAGGTCGTCCAGGACGCCGTCGAAGGTACGGGAAAGACGCGGTACGCGATCCAGGAATATCCCGCGGAGTTCATCGGGCGATTCGGAGAATCCGAATCTGTCGATAATGGCCTGAAAACTCTCACGGGGGCTGACGGGGCGCCGCTGCTCGGCCCGGAGATAATCCAGCCCGGCCGCCCCGAGATTCCGTTGTTCGGCCAATTCCATGAACCAGCGGTCCACTGCTCCCGAGCTGTCCACCAGCGTATCGTCGAGATCGAAAATGGCGAATCTGTTCACGTGTGACCCATCGTTTCGTGGTACGGAGAGGACAGGGTGTCGGCGCGCCTACTCGCGGGCGCCCACGGGCTCCGGCAGCGCGTCCAGCTCGGCGAGGTCCTCCGCCGACAGCACCAGCTCCGCCGCCGCGGCGTTCTGCTCCAGGTAGCGCGGAGTCTTGGTGCCCGGGATCGGGATGACGTGCTCGCCCTGCGCAAGCAGCCAGGCGAGGGCGACCTGCGCGGAGGTCGCACAGAGACGTTCACCCACCAGGCGGACCCGCTCCACGAGGCCGGCGTTGGCCGCCATCGCCTCCTCGGTGAACCGGGGCATGTCGGCCCGGAAGTCGCCCTCGGCGAGATCGACGGGAGTGCTGTAGCGTCCGCCCAGCAGTCCGCTGCCGAGCGGCGAGTGGCACAGGAACGCGATGCCGTGCTCACGGCAGAACGGCACGATGTCGCCCTGGAAATCACGCGTGAACAGGGAGAACTCCGATTGCACGGCGGCGACCGGGTGCACGGCATCGGCCCGGCGGACCTCGTCGGCGGACGCCTCGGAGATACCGAGGGCGCGCACCTTGCCCTCGGCCACAAGATCCGCGAGCTCGCCCCAGCTCTCTTCCACCGGGACTCGCGGGTCGACGCGGTGCAGGAAGTAGATGTCGAGGTGGTCGGTGCGCAGGCGCCGCAGGCTGGCCTCCAGGGCGGACCTGAGGTACTCCGGGCGTCCGTCGAGAGTGAAGTCCGTCCCGTCGAACCGGACGCCGCCCTTGCTCGACAGCACGGCCTCGTGACGTCGGCCGAGCAGGGCGCGCCCGACGAGTTCCTCGTTGGTGAACGGCCCGTACACATCCGCCGTGTCGATCAGATTGACGCCCAGATCGAGCGCACGGCGCATGACGGTGACGGAGGTCTCGTCGTCGCGGCGCTGCGGATCATAGGCGAAGGACATCCCCATCGTGCCCAGTCCTATCCGGCCGACGACCGGACCTCCAGAACCGAGTGCGGTTGTGCGCACGGAACATACCTTTCGAGCAGGAGATGGGTATATGGCCCTACCATCGCGGTCGATATCAACACCCCGTCGCAGCACCATCGGCCGAGTCAGCATAGAATCCGCCGACATGCTGCGACAACCCCTTCCAAAAAGGCAGTTGGCATGCCGAAGAGAACCGCGGAGTTCCTTGCGGATATTTCCGCCATCGTGGGTGCGGCCCGGCAGCATGGGCAAGATCCACAGCACCTCGCCAGCGGGATCGGTGACGACCTGGATGCTCACTCCGTGCCGGCGGCGCTTGTCCGCGTAGTCCGCCCGACTGTCGCCGACGTGGTCTCACTCGGCGAGAGTCCCGTCCAGCTGGACGCAACCCGGATCGCGCTCCCGCAGTGTTCTGAGCGGAGCCTGCGCGCGGTCGGCGAGCAGGCGGGTCACGGCCGTCACGTAGGCGTGGACGGTGCCGATGGAGATCCCGAAACCGGCTGGGACGCGGGCGAGGGTGTCGTGGCGGCGCAAGTACGCGAGAGCGACGAGCACACGCTGGTGCGGCGGAAGCTTGCACTGCCGGTCGACCTCGCGGGTGACGACGAACATAGTGACCCACTCGTCCAGGACGTGAGGCAGGTCGCGTACGGCAGAATGGGGAACCAAGGAGGCTCCCGTGACAACGGGTTGAGAATTCGAATGCCTCTCAACGGCACTGGAGCCTCGCGCTTTGAACAACCCCGGCCCCCAGCCCACCGGCGTCACCCGATCGGTGGCCCGCCTGAAAAGGCTCAGTGGCCGAGGTCGCCCGGAAACTCAGCATCAGCTCGAAGAGTCCGCGTGGCTGGGTGAAGAAGGCGAACGGCATCGGACAGACCACGGCGAGGGGCCGATGCCGTCCGTCAACGGGCTGGGCACGGCCGAGCGGGGAGGACGCCGGCCGCGCACCGCTCGAACAGCTGGGGCAGCGGAGCGAGCATGTCCGACGCATCCCTGGGCGAGCGAAGTGCATGGGCGGGTGACGGTCTGAACGGGCCTTGGCCCAAGACCGACGCCGTTGCGGAACCGGGCCAAGCGCTGAGCCCTTCGCGCTGACTTGCACGAGCTCAAACGCAGACAGAAAGCCCTCGTCAGCCCCGCTCTCATCTTCAATGCCCCGGAATGGTCACGCTTCGACACTCATCAAACTGCTAGTGGGCAGGCCAGCTGGCATGTCAGCTCTCATCTTCAACGGCGGCTCTCATCGAGGACGCACGCGGGTCGAGGAGGCGCACGGCACGCGGCCCGGAAGAGAGACGGCACGCGGGTCGGAAGGAGGCGGCTCCAGCTGTCCCCGGGGGCGACACGGGGGCTACCCCCACTGACGCGGCGGCTCCCCGGCCCGTAGCGTCGGCCCTATGGAAGCCCGCGATCCCGAGCTCAAGAAAGAGCTCGACGCCACTCTCCACGCCCGCCGCGAACTGGGCGAGGAGTACGACTCCGCGCTCGTGGAGTCGTTCCTCGGGAAGGTCGAGGAACGAATCGACGCCACGGTCGACCGCCGCGTCCGGCGCCAGGTCGCCGAACAACGGATGACCGCGGCCCGAGCCCCTGACCGGCAGCAGTCCACCGACACCTTCGGCGAGCGCTTCGGATTCGGCATCGTCACCATGATCCTCGCCGTCCCGCTCTCGGCGATCGGCGTGGCCAACGCCGGGCTGGCCGGCCTCGTCGTCACCTGGCTCGGCATCGTCGGCGTGAACGTGGCCCACGCGGCACACGCCTGGCCCTGGCAGCAGCGCCGGTCCCGGGACACCGGGTCCGACTGGAGCTGAGCACCGGCTGTACGCGGGGACCACCGCACCCCCGGCCCGGGAGCCGGGGGGCGGGACGACGGCGGTCCCCGCGTGGGACACGGGCCGGGTCAGGACCGGCCTGTCGTGTCCGTGGCGTCCGTGGAGGTCCGGGAGCCGCTCCGGAAGTCCTGTGACGCCGCCAGTGGTGCCGGCCGGGACGACCTGCCAGGTCCCCCTGCCGACATCCACCACTGTGCCCGGCACGTGTTAAGCGGGTGCTGCGCGGACGTGACGCGCTCGTACCGATTGTGCGAAAGGACGTACGCGCCGGACTACTTGGCGCCCTTGGCGAGGAACGACAGCAGGTCCTGACGGCTCACCACACCCGTCGGCTTGCCCTCGACCAGCACGATCGCCGCGTCCGCCGAGCCGAGTACCGACATCAGGTCGCCCACCGGCTCACCGGAGCCGACCTGCGGCAGCGGCGCCGACATGTGCTTCTCCAGCGGGTCGCCCAGCGACGCACGCTGGCTGAACAGCGCGTCCAGCAACTCCCGCTCGACGACGGAACCGATGACCTCCGCGGCCATCACGTCGGGGTGGCCGGCGCCCGGCTTGACGATCGGCATCTGCGAGACGCCGTACTCGCGCAGCACCTCGATGGCCTGCCCGACGGTCTCCTCCGGGTGCATGTGCACCAGGCTGGGGATACCGCCGTGCTCCTTGTCGCGCAGGACGTCGCCGACGTTCGCGGCGCCCTCGCCCTCCAGGAAGCCGTAGTCGGCCATCCACTCGTCGTTGAAGATCTTGCTCAGGTAGCCGCGGCCGCTGTCGGGCAGCAGCACGACCACGACGTCGTCGGGGCCGAGCCCTTCCGCGACGCGCAGCGCCGCGACGACCGCCATCCCGCAGGAACCGCCCACCAGCAGGCCCTCCTCCTTGGCGAGGCGGCGCGTCATCTGGAAGGAGTCCTTGTCGGACACGGCGACGATCTCGTCGGTCACGGTCCGGTCGTACGCGGACGGCCAGAAGTCCTCACCGACGCCCTCGACGAGGTAGGGACGGCCCGAGCCGCCGGAGTAGACGGAACCCTCGGGGTCCGCGCCGATGACCTTGACCCTGCCGTCGCTGACCTCCTTCAGATACCGCCCGGTGCCGGAGATCGTGCCGCCGGTGCCGACGCCGGTGACGAAGTGCGTGATCCGCCCGTCGGTCTGGTCCCACAGCTCGGGGCCGGTGGTCTCGTAGTGCGAGCGCGGGTTGTTCGGGTTGGAGTACTGGTCGGGCTTCCAGGCACCCGGGGTCTCCCGCACCAGCCGGTCGGAGACGTTGTAGTACGAGTCCGGGTGCTCCGGGTCGACGGCCGTGGGGCACACGACGACCTCGGCCCCGTACGCGCGCAGCACATTGATCTTGTCCGTGGACACCTTGTCCGGGCAGACGAAGATGCACTTGTAGCCCTTCTGCTGGGCCACGATGGCAAGTCCGACGCCGGTGTTGCCGCTCGTCGGCTCGACGATCGTGCCGCCGGGCTTGAGCGCGCCGCTCTCCTCCGCCGCCTCGATCATCCGCAGCGCGATCCGGTCCTTCACCGACCCGCCGGGGTTGAAGTACTCGACCTTGGCAAGGACGGTCGCCGAAATGCCTGCGGTCACGTTGTTCAGCTTCACCAGCGGGGTGTCGCCGACAAGACTGATCATCGAGTTGTGGATACGCACAATGTTCTCCGGGGTCTCCGTGATGGTTCGCCCAGCGTAAGCGGGCGGGCGCGGGATTGGGCGACGGTTGCTGCGGGGCAGTTAGCTGTAGGGCCCTTGTTCCGGATCGGACGAGGGACCTACGTACGGCGACGAAGCCCGCGAGGGCCGCGGCCCCTGTGGCGGCCGCGGGCCCGCGAGCTGCGAGGAGGTGGCTCGGACGGTGTACAGAGCGAGGGTGGCGCGGCGCATCGCGGCCGGCGCGGCATACGGCGGGGGCGGCATCGGGCTGCTCGGAGCGGCGGGACTGGGACTGGTCCTTGCCGAGGTTCACCTGGCGAAACGCACGGTCAGCGGCGGCCATGCCCCGATCCCCCCGCGCGGCGACGGCCTGTACGGGCTGACCTTCGGCCGGGAGAACCCGCTGTACCTCGGCATCCTCGGCGACTCGACCGCGGCCGGCCAGGGCGTCCACCGCGCCGGCCAGACGCCCGGGGCGCTGCTGGCCTCGGGCCTCGCGGCGGTGGCGGAACGCCCCGTGGAGGTCCGCAACATCGCGCTCCCCGGAGCACAGTCCGACGACCTGGAGCGCCAGGTCACCCAGCTCCTCGCCGACCGGAGCCGCACCCCGGACGTCTGCGTCATCATGATCGGCGCCAACGACGTCACCCACCGGATGCCGCCGACGCAGTCCGTGCGGTACCTGGCCTCCGCGGTGCGCCGGCTGCGCACGGCGGGCACCGAGGTCGTCGTCGGCACGTGCCCCGACCTGGGAACGATCGAACCGGTCTACCAGCCACTGCGCTGGATGGCCCGCCGCGTGAGCAGGCAGCTGGCCGCGGCCCAGACCATCGTGGTCGTGGAGCAGGGCGGTCGTACGGTCTCCCTGGGCGACCTGCTCGGCCCCGAGTTCGCCGCGAACCCGCGGGAGATGTTCGGCGTCGACAACTACCACCCCTCGGCGGAGGGGTACGCGACGGCCGCGATGGCGGTACTGCCGACCCTGTGCGCGGTGCTCGGCCTGTGGCCGGAGACCGACGCGCTGGACGCGGACCGGGACGAGGACATGCTCCCCGTGGCCCGGGCGGCCGCGACGGCGGCCTCCGAGGCGGGCACGGAGGTCACGGGCGCGCGCGCCCCATGGGCCCTCCTCAAGCACCGCCGGCGCCGCCGCCTCCCCCCGACGGCGGACGCCCCGCCGTCCACCACGACGTCCACCCGGCCTGCGGAGGACCGGGTCCGGCCGACGTGAGCGATGGTCGACACGCGCGACGGTCGACGCGCGTGTAGGGGCGGGGCCGCTCTCCGAGGCCGTTCCCCCACCCACCCCTTCCTCCCGCCCTTCTCCCTGCCCTTCCCGCCCTTCTCCCCGTCTCCCTGCCCTTCTCCCCGTCCTTCCCGAACCGGCTTCGCCCGGGGCCCGGTGCCCCGGTTCGCGCTGTGCCCTCAATCGCCGGACGGACGGAAATGCCGCCTGTTCGGCATCTCCGCCCACGGCGGCGAATGAGGCGCGGGGCCCCGGGGCAGCACCGCCGGACGCTGGAGGCCGGGGGCAGAGCCCCCGGGGGGGCCGGAGGGCAGAGCCCTCCGACACCCCCGACACCCCCGACACGGGGCGAGGGTCCGGGCGCACAGCCCCCACCCCGGGGTGGGGATCCGGGTGCGGAGCCCCGGCCGCCGGGCAAGGACCTGGGTGCGGAGCCCCGGTTTCGGGCAGGGGCGAGTAGAGAGAGAATCCGCCGGGCACAGGCATAAGCAAGCGCCCGCTTAGAAAAGAGTCCCGCATCACACCTCGCGCACAGTGACCCACGCCGTACGTCCGGGTAACTTCCCCATCAGCCCTTCCGTCTTCCCCTCATGGAGCCGTGATGCCTGAAGCCGTGATCGTCTCTGCCGCCCGTTCCCCGATCGGCCGGGCCTTCAAGGGCTCGCTCAAGGACATTCGCCCCGACGACCTGACCGCCGGGATCATCCAGACCGCGCTCGACAAGGTGCCTGAGCTCGACCCGCGTGACATCGACGACCTGATGCTCGGCTGCGGTCTGCCCGGCGGTGAGCAGGGCAACAACCTGGGCCGCATCGTGGCCGTGCAGATGGGGATGGACCACCTCCCCGGCTGCACCGTCACCCGCTACTGCTCCTCCTCGCTCCAGACGTCCCGCATGGCGCTGCACGCCATCAAGGCCGGCGAGGGCGACGTCTTCATCTCCGCCGGTGTCGAGACGGTGTCCCGGTTCGTGAAGGGCAACTCCGACAGCCTGCCGGACACGCACAACCCGTTCTTCGCCGAGGCGGAGGCCCGCACCGCGGCCGTCGCCGAGTCCGAGGGCTCCACCTGGCACGACCCGCGCGAGGACGGCCTCGTCCCGGACGCGTACATCGCCATGGGGCAGACCGCGGAGAACCTGGCCCGCAGCAAGGGCATCACCCGCCAGGAGATGGACGAGTTCGGCGTCCGGTCGCAGAACCTCGCAGAGGAAGCCATCAAGAACGGTTTCTGGGAGCGCGAGATCACCCCGGTCACGACGCCCGACGGCACCGTCGTCAGCAAGGACGACGGCCCGCGAGCCGGCGTCACCCTCGAGGGCGTGCAGGGCCTCAAGCCCGTGTTCCGCCCCGACGGCCTCGTCACGGCCGCCAACTGCTGCCCGCTGAACGACGGCGCCGCCGCGCTCGTCATCATGAGCGACACGAAGGCCCGGGAGCTCGGCCTGACGCCGCTGGCCCGGATCGTGTCGACCGGTGTCTCCGGCCTCTCCCCCGAGATCATGGGCCTCGGCCCGGTGGAGGCGTCCAAGCAGGCGCTGCGGCGTGCCGGCCTGAGCACCTCGGACATCGACCTGGTCGAGATCAACGAGGCGTTCGCCGCGCAGGTCATCCCCTCCTACCGGGAGCTCGGCTTCGACCTGGACAAGGTCAACGTCAACGGCGGTGCGATCGCGGTCGGCCACCCCTTCGGCATGACCGGCGCGCGCATCACCGGCACGCTCATCAACAGCCTCCAGTTCCACGACAAGCAGTTCGGCCTGGAGACGATGTGCGTGGGCGGCGGCCAGGGCATGGCGATGGTGATCGAGCGGCTGAGCTGAGCCGGAGCGGAGGGCAGGGGTCGCCCGAGGAACGAGGGCGGCACCTGCCCGCAGCGGTGGCGAAGCGAACGCGACCACCGACACAAGCGGCTGAGCTGAGCCGGAGCGGAGGGTAGGGGTCGCCCGACCCTGTCGACATGCGGCTCAGCCGCGCGGCGAGGGCGGCACCTGCCCGCAGCGGTGGCGAAGCGAACGCGACCACCGACACAAGCGGCTGAGCTGAGCCGGAGCCTGGGCGGCCTCATCCGGTCTCCGGACCCGGACCCGGAGACCGGATGAGGACCGGCACGTCCGGGCGCCCCCGGTCCGGATCTCAGTTCGTGACTGAATCTCCCCCAGGATGTGACCTATCTCCTGGGGGAGACCCTTTTCGCAGGTCACAGCCGCCCCGCTACCGAACACCAGGCACAAAGTCCTGTCCAATTCGTGACGTAATGCACTGACAGGGGGCGCGAGTACATCGCAAGCTGATGTAGAAGTCGGGGGGATCCGATTGAAACCGGGAGTAAGTCAGTGAGCGCCATGTCTCTTGCCCTGCTGCTGACCACGGCCGCCGCCACCGCCGTGGGCGCCGCTGCCCTGCACGCCGCCCACGGGCTCCGTAAGCAGGTCGCCGCCCTGAGGTCAGAGCTCGCCGCACTGTCCGTGTCCGCCCCCACCGCCGTCGTGCCCCACGCCCGCACCAGTGACGCCGGCGAGATACGCGCGGCCGTCGCAGAGGCGCTCGCCGAGGAGCGGGAGCGCGAGCTGGCCGAGGCGCGGGCCTTCTGGGCGGCGCAGGAGGCGCGCGACGCCGCGGACGCCTCCGCGCGCTACTCCGGCGAGGGCTCCGCGTCCGCGCTCGGCGGCCTGTCCGGCATCGGCGACGAGATGCCACCGTTCTACGTCCCGCGCCAGGCGGACTTCGTGGGCCTGGAGTCGATGGACCTGGACGCGGCCGAGGGGCTCGACGCGCTCGACGACATGGCGGACCTGCCCGAGGTGACCGAGTTCGCAGAGGACTCCCCGGAGCTGGCCGCGGCCCGCCGCCGCCACCCCTCGCACCCCGATTTCGTGCCGGTCCAGACGCCAGTCGTCACCGACCACGAGCGCACCGTGTCCAAGCTGCAGGAGCTGGCCGACACGGGCACCGAGCTGGCGGACGTCCGCCCCGGCCCGCTGGGCACGCTGGACGTGTACGTCTTCGCCGACGGTACGACCCTGTGCATGACGCCGGGCCACCGCGAGACCGCGGAGCGCCTCGCCGACTCGCTGCGCGCGGGCGACGCCCCGGTGCTGCTGGGCGGGTCCGGAGTGTCCGGCGCGTACGCGCTGACCTTCTCCTGCGGCGAGGAGAGCGTGTACATCCTCGCGGACCGCGTGATCGCGTCCCACTGACCGACCCACCGGCAGTCCCAGCGACCGACCCGCCGGCACGGCCCGACCCGCCGCTGACCGACCCCCCGGCCCGTCCCAGCGACCGGCCCCGGCCGCCTCGCGGCGGAAGGTCTACAGGCCCGACCGCCGCGCCGTCGCCTTCACCAGAGTGACGGCCTCGTCAACCATGTGTGACGCCGCCGGTACCGAACGAAGTACCTCGGCCAAATCGTTCGCCGCCACCAGCACCTGGTCCGCGACCGCGAAGACCCCGGCGTCCGGCATGATCCTCGGCTCCCGTCCCGGGTCCTCGATGCACTGCGCCCTGGTGGACAGTTCCCTGGCCAGAGCCAGCGCCTCCGCCGCCGCGCCCTTCTGCAGCCGGCTCTGCGGCGCGGCACGCAGACGGTCCGCGAAGCGCTCCGCCGCATCGGTCAGTTCCGTCGTATCAAGCACCCCGCCGACCCTACGTGTCCGCGCTGGACTGTTGCCAATACGCGGACGCTCAGGCACGGTGGCGTGAAGAGCACACGCGCACAGCGTCCGGAGGCGCCGATGTCCCAAGTCTTCTCCGAAGAGACCCACCGAAATCTGCTCTCCCGAATCCCCGAGTGCACCGGTCGTGCCGTGTCCGACTGGCTCCGCACCGTCGAGGAAGGACCGTCTCTCTTCAATTTCGAGGAGAAGGTCAGTTGGCTCCGGGGCGAACACAACCTCGCTTACGGCCATGCGAAAGCGATCATCCACGAGTACGACCTGAGGCGCGCCGCGCGCAAGCTGCTCTGAACGCTTCAGGTGCCGCACACGACGCAAGGGCCCGCAGGCAGTGGCGGATTCTCGGGGTCCTCGCAACACCTGATGGCTTACGTGGTCGTCAGTAGATCACGCAGGCGCTCGGCTGGGGTTTTCCAGCCGAGCGTTTTGCGTGGGCGGCCGTTGAGTTGCTGAGCGACGTGTTCGAGGTCTTCGGGGCTGTGCACGGACAG